>JADGHK010000091.1 GCA_019686145.1 Bryobacteraceae bacterium
TCTACGTGCCGTGTCCAAAATTCCTCACTGTCAGCGACTCTTGTATTTCCTGAACGGCGCGCGGTAACCCCAGCGAACCAACCATCGGAAAAAGCGCCCTGGTGATCCGGCTTGGGAAGTGTCGTCAATCCTCGCCCCGCCACCGCGACCAAGGCTCTCAACAGCCGCCAAGGTGACGGTGGCCACTCAACACGTCCCTCGTTAGGAGCCGCGTGCCATGGGTGCAGATGCGCCCTGCCCGTAAGAAATCGGATGTGGATTGAGGCTGCCATGTTCAGGCGCGATCGAGTTCGAACGGCTTAAATCCCTGCTTCTCTCCGTCCGTCAGAGGGCCGGGCAGAGTTTCGTCACCGAACACTTTTTTTCGTCGGTCGGTAGTGAAGGCTGCCTTTATGGTGTCCGACAGCTTCGGATCGAATTTGGGAACGCCGTCCGGGTCCAACACGCACGCAGTGCGTAGGCGCGGAAACGAGTTCAGGAGCTTATCCACCTTGTAAAGGGCGAAGGCGGCAATGAACTTCTCTTCCTGTTCATCGAGTCCCCATGCCTTCAATGTGTCAGTGTGGAAAATCAGCTGAAGGTTGATATCGCTCGATGCAAAATGTTGAATGCTGTACGGGATGCTGCCTTCGGGACCCGCCACCTTGACGTAGCCGCGCATCACGCCACCAGCGTTCACTGCTTGAGGCTCCTTGGCTGTGATCGTTGCCGACAATAGCCGTGGGAAGCGGATGCGTCCATCTAGTTTTTCCAGAAAGACTCCGTGCAGGAGACAGGCAGGGTCAATGTAAAAGAGCCGTTTGGCGACTTTTGGAAGGTAGACTGGCCGATCTTTGTCTACCTGCAAGAGATTTCTAAGAATCTTTCGGAATGGGTGCTTGTCATCGCGCCCGACAATCTCATCTGAAGCCAACCGATGCGGTTCGGTTAAGGAGCTTGTCCAGTCCACACGGTTGTCCTTTTCGCGGACGACCACGTATGGGATTCCGGCACAGTCGCTGTTGTAGCGGCACGGGTTCTGCGGATCGAGACACATCGTTTCCATCCAGTTCGCGAGGGACTGCGCCGATTCGACGAGGAGATAGTCGGTTGGGGCCCCATTATTCATGGCCCTGTAAAGCGCCGGCCCAAGATTCGGAAAGCCGGTTGGCTGAAATCGCCCGTCAAATCCTTCGGCGACGTTGAGCCGCACCCGCAAGTACCAGCGGCGCGGCGCGGTCAATAGCGTATTCGGAGTGATTTGACTTGTTTGCGTGTTGCTACTGGATTGCTGCGTGCTCATCTTGATCGTCCTCTTGAGTAGGTTTAATAATGAGTCTCGCCAAATCGACCGCAAACGTGATTGGCACGAGGAGAAGCCCGGCAAGGCGACGCCAATCCCTCGGATGAAAAGCAAAACCGGCTGAGAAGTTCTGGCTCGTCGCAAACACTGGCGGATAGCCAACCGCGTGAAGCCGGCGTGCCGCCGCAGTACATGCCTCCTCGCCTCGTCCGGCCAAAAGCAGATTCAGAATATGCAGATTGCCAGGCGCGCAGGGCTCCTGGCCGGTACGTTTCGCGCCTGGCCGCGCGGGCAGTCTGCCTCCCAAGAAGCACAACTTCAGGAGCGCATAGGCGCGCGGCAGTTGCGCTGCTGCCTCGAAGCGGGACAGCCAATCTTGTTCGCCGGCATCGGACATATCGGGAACATCTTCTTCGGCAGACTCGTCGGCGATCTCACCGCCTCCGATGTCTTCTGGTTGGGGAGAGTTCACCTTCCGCCACGGGCGCACCAAGGCAAAGGCGTAAATGAGTTCACTGAGCCGCCGCTCGTCCACTTGGCCGCGCCAAAGCGCGAGCAAATCTTGCGCATTAACTCCATACGGGGAAAAGAGCGGCAGTCCTTTGCCGGAACCGTTTTGAGCATCGACAAGGCGCCGGTGCATCACCGAAGCGCAGTTGCTCAATGCATTGCTCTCCCATGACCAGAGAGCGCGCCGGCTTTCCCGCTCCCAGCTCCAGAAGGCCCCGCCTTCCGAGCGGACCTGACGAACCAGATTTTCCCGGATCGGGCCCACTGCCGCAGCTTCGGTGCGCTTAGATGTTTCCGGCTTCTTACCCCATGGACAGATCGTCCCCAGCGCTCTAGCAAGTCGCCATTCCGGCGTGCCGTCGTCAAACAAATCCGCCAGCCTCGGCGGCACTGCCGGTGCGACATGCTTCAACCGCAGCCAGTCGTAGGAGAGGGAAGGCGCGCAAGGAGCGTTCGGACTTTTCTCCTTCTCAGGCATCTCCCCTTCACGGTCAGGGATGCGGCCGTCAGTGACTCCGCATTCCCGGTCGAGCAAAGCGGCGGCGACGGCGACTTCAATGAGCCTCGACCGAAAGTCTGCCCCTGTCTGACTAGCTTGCTCGCTGTGGGATTCGAGACCGGACCTTGAAGCACTGAAAAGCGCGTCTTCAAAACGGCAACGAGCCTGGATGATCCTGCGTGGCTGTGAGTCGCTGTTTAGGATTGCACGCTGGCCTGAAGCGTCGAGCACGTCCTGTTCGTAGTCGATGAGCTCGTCGAGAAGCGCAAGATCAGAGTTGGCCGAGACAGAATATATACCAAGAGGCACGGCCAGCGTATAAGTCTTTTTGTCGATCGAACCGCTTCGCCGAAGCAGTCCGTATCGCTGAAAGGCGTCGATTCCGCGGTCACATCCAAAACGCGCGAGGGCGCGGATGAATTGCGTGGCCAAGCGGGCATCCCGGCCGCCTATCTGCATACGGCCTTCGCTGAAAAGCACCCGCAGGTCGCGCAGCGTCGCCGGTTGGGTCCAGATCGGGCACCAGACCTCACCGGAGGAAATGCTCTTCTTGGATCCGTCGATCTCCGTCGGCCCTCCCGCGGGGTTGCCGCCCAGGGAAGAGGAACAGTAAAAGGGGTAGGCTGGCACGCTTTTCCGGGCATTCATCCGTCTGGCCATGCTGCCCGCAAACAACAACACACCTTCGAACAAGAGGATGACGTCCCATGCGGCGCCGAAGGGTTTGCTCTCAAAATCCTGCCCGCTATTGGGGGTCTCCTTCCGCGAGGGGTAAAAGAGTCCGATCGAGTAATCTTTTGACAGATATCCATCCGCAGAAGCGCCCCACAGCGATGCTCGAAGCCATTGGCGCGCACTTGGTCGTTTCCGCGAAAGGACGTCCGCAAGGGCCACCTCGAGGCTCACGATCATACCGCCGCTGCCCTCAGCAGCTCCCTCCCCGAGCAAAGAGAACCATTCGCGCTCTCTTCCGAATCGGTTTGTAGAGACCTTTGGATGACCAACCGTGTCCAACCAAGTGGTAACCCTGGGATCGTCGCATGCGTTCCTGGTTCGTTCTATCAAGCGCCCTTGGGCCGCGCTCTTGCGGCCGACGTTACGCCCCTGTTCGTTCTCGCTATTTAATCCTCGAAACAAATCGGGATCGTCTATCTCTCTCAGTTTCTCAACCCATTGCTCCTCCGGACCATTGAGATCCAGACCGAATTCTTGGGCGAAGCTTCGAACGGCCACCCGATAAGCATATGGGCCGCAACTGCCCGCTTTCAGAATGGCAAACAGTGCTTCTGAGCCCCTGTGGCGCGCTCCATAGGGCAGTAAGCCTGTGTTCTTTTGCCACGGAGAAAGCAAAGGACTGAACTCACAGGCCTCGAGCAGAAATGTTTCCAACCATTCCCGGCAAGCAAGTTCCTCGCTGGGAACGGGACGGCTGGTCTGCCCGGCCCGATATGCCGCCCCTTCTGGTACCCACAAGTGAAAGATCCCATAACGCCACCAGCAGCGAGCCTGATCGGTAATCTGCTCAGCGACCAACCGGAACACGCCAAGCGCCTTCAGATAATCGCCAAGTGGCTCAACTGCGCATCCGGGGAATTGCAGGACGGGCACGGTTACATCCCTCGTGAGCCTTTCGACGCGCGCTGATCAGCAGCGCAGAGCAATGCCTCCAAGTAACCCAGGCTAAACGGCCCGAAGACTTCCAGCAATTCCCGCATTCGGTCTGCCCACGAGGCGCCATAGCGCAGAGAATAAAGCTCCATTGGGTCAAGAGACAGCTTGAGATTCGGCGTCACAACAAAGCGTTGCGGATCGCCCGGCGCTTCGGAGGACGGCAACCGGCAGGGGGGAATAGCATCTCCGTCCTGGACGCCCTGACATCGCCGAGTTTGGCCGCTGTCAGGAACAGGATCGCGCTGGTCAGGATCGTAATCATCCTCCGTAGACCGCAGCCCAAGCCGGACTTTCCCGTGGTGGCACGCAACAAGGAAAAGGAGCAGGTTGAAGCTCAGCCGATCGAGATGGGCGATTTGGCCCACCGCGGTTGCGGCTGCAGCACAATCCTGGGTCGCAGCGTTTTCGGCGGTGGGACCAAATACGCTCTTCAGTTCGTCAGCCGTCGATACGGCCGGATGATCCGGGCGAGCGAGCCGGAGCAGTTCCAGTAATCCAAGGGCACTGGCAAGTTCGTGACGGAAGCCCGGACGCCTCACGAAACGGCGATCCGTCTCCGACGCATCTTCTTTGTCGTGGAACAAGGACTTCCACGCGTCGCTAGGCGCTTTCGCGAGGCAATCGAAGTCTTCAGGAGCGCTCCACCGGGCACGACCTTCGCTCGTCAGCTTAGCGAAGAATTTTTCATGGGCTTTGCCCAAGTCGTGCCACGAGGGCGTATAAATAAGCGGCGGTGTCAAACCGGCTTCAGCGAGTGCGCATGAGATCGCGCCGTCCCTCAGGATCGATTCAAGTTCACGGGCCACGTGTACACTGTGTTCGTGCACGCTCTGCCATGCAGCGGCAACAGCGTTGTTCTCATCGTCCAGACTGCTGTCGCCGAAGGCGATAGGCTCCTCCGGCTGATCGCCCTGTGAGGATTGCTCTTTTGGTGGTGGGCAAGGTTGAGGAATCGAATCCGGCCTTCTGTCCCATCCCACCTGTGGGTTGTACCCGCCTACGTCTCGGTGCAGAAGAAACAACTGTCCGGCGTAAATGCGATCAGGATCAGTGAGTTTGACCCACCCTTTGCGCCAGTCGCGGACCCATACGCGGTTACGTAGTTCGGAATTCAAGCCTTTGAAGAATTCTCGGAACTGCCATGATGGTACGGGACAGAGCTCGTCACGTGCCGGTAGAAGCTTCTTGAAAGGACACCCGGCTCGTGGACCACTTTTCCACATCTCGCCCCGACCGAGGCCGGAATCGTCGTCGCGCCAGAAGACGAGCACATCGAGGTCCTGGCCATCTCGAATGAACGGGCCAATGTCGATGTCTGCGCCGGACAGATCCGGCGTTGTGTCGAAAAGGTTGAACAAATCGCGCCTCTGGGGAATGAGTCGCGGATCGAATGGGAGCGCAGCACGAACTTCCTGGCAGTCGGACAAATCATCCCGGCCGAGAAGGCTGTTTAGCACTTGTCCGAGAGAGACATCGCTAGGATCTGTCGCTTTTACGAGGGCATTTCGTGCGGCGGCGATTTCAGCGGGATCGTAAGGACGCGCGAGTGCAGTTTGCTTTTCCGAGATCTCATTCGCCTCAAATAGAGGGGAATCAATCCAGAAGGCCTTGCCCATTTCACCGGCGCGCCGGGCGCATCGGCCCAGACGTTGAATTAAAGATGCCAAGGGGCAAAGCTCTGTGTAAAGCACGGAAGCGGAGATGTCCACTCCTGCCTCAATGACCTGAGTGGTTACGATAATGCGTGCACCTGAATGTTGCCCTTCGCCCTTCTCAAAAGCCTCAAGCTTTTGCCGCCAGTTGGCCCGTTCGTGTCCTCGAAAGCGCGAGTGAAGCAAAAGAAGATGATCCTCATCAAAGAGGCGATCCCCGGAGCCGTTCTTCTTCAGATTCCTGAGAGCCTCGTAAACCGCGGTGGCACGCTCTACGGTATTGCAGATAACAAGAGTAAGAAGGTCTTCGCGTTCTTCGGAATCTGCAACCCTCCTCTTGCCTTTGCGGTTGACCGGCTCGGCCAAATGTTCTGCAAGAGCACGGGCGTATTTTCTCCAGCCCTGTCCGTCCCCATCGTCCGTTGGATCCTGCATGGTGATCGAACATCGCTTCAGCACCTTTGGGATTCGGAACAGATCCTGCGCTTCGTTCTGCCGGTCCAACGTGAATCGGTCGCGCCATAGTGCGACTGCTTGATTCCCCATCGCCACGGACTTTTTAAACCAGTGCTCCGCTGATGTGGCGCTCATCCACCAACTGTGCGTTGGCAATATTGTCGGTTGACCCTTGCTTGATTGGTTGTCACGCGGGCGGCATCGCAGGGCGAGATTCGACCGCCACGCCTGGAACTGGAGGCTTGTCGTGAGGCCACTGCTCATGAGCTGCACTTCGTCCAGTACCCATAGACAGTCCGTGTTCAGCAAGCCAAAATGCATGGGCCACCGATACCGGCTCATGCCGTAGCCCCGGTTCAGCGCGCGAGAGAGCAGCATGTCCTGCGTGCCAATCAGGATTACGGGTTTTTCCGGATACAGATCCCACTCCCTCCGGCGCTCGTCCGGTTCTTCGCCGCCCATAAGAATGACGGGTGAATGCTCGGCCAGCCAGATCAGATGAGCGATCGCCGAGGACGAAAGATAGTCAGCCAAGTACCCCTCAATCGGAGTCTCCAGCGTGCCATTCTTCACCGACCTGCGAACTTCGCTCGCGTCTTTTGCGGGGAGCTGACAAATCAGGCGTTCGACCTTTGCTCGTTCCGGTGTGTTGTCATTCGTTGCCGCCAGCGATAGCCGAAGGACCCACCCCAAGATGCGCTTTTCAGTCTGCTCTACCAATGTGCGCATCGGTAGGCAATACACGAGCCGCCTTGGCCATCCCGGTGTCTCCAGCACGATGCGATTCCAAAACCAAGCAAGGACGGCGCCTGCTGTCTTGCCGCAGCCTGTTGGGATGTCGATAAGCCGGGTCTTGCACTCATCGCCCTTCCGCAGGGTCTCCCTGTTCGTTAAACTTGCACAAGGGCCGCACGCCAAGCGCACCTGCCAATCCATGGGTTCGAAGCCGGCCGCAGCAGCAACGAACTTAGGGAAGTCGATTGTGCACTGCAATGTCAGAGGGACCGAAGCCACTGGCCAGATTTCCTCGCCGAGCTAGGCCGCATCCTGGGCATTCCCCAGCCTTTCTGGCCCGTCACCCGAAAGGGGGCGCACAGGTATCGATGCGTACCTTGCCAACGTTTAGGATTTAAGCGACTAATCATATCACCGACCTGCCCCGGTTTTCTCTGCCAATCGTAATTTGGAAAGTCCCCTGTCATTCTACTGGTCCCTTTAGCTATCCCGCCGGTGAGCTCTGAGCAGGTTTTCGGCGTCCGGTAAGCCAGGCTGCTGTGCGGCCGCTCTGGGTTGTATTCGGCCCGCCAGCATTTAGGCACTCGTCGGGGAGGGAAGTCACGGAGTTGGGAAGTGGCTTCCCAAGAATGCGAATTTCGAAACGGGTCTCCACGACCGTCTGTCGGTGGCCTACGAGGGCGCAGGGCGCGCAGGTCTTCGAATCCCGGAATTCGCCCGGTGGGCAACAGGTTGAAGCTCTGTGCTCTCGGCACTGGGTTTCTGCGCGGCGGCTGTCAATCTGCTGACAGGAGCATCCTTCCCCTCGCTACCACAGGTTCCTGCTTCCACCCGCCTGCTCGACAATCTGGTGGCGGGATCAAAAGCATGACGGCCAGTGGGTGAGCATCTCTGATGTGCTCGTATTGCCAACGCGCTGCGGCCTCCGATGACCCTGAGTGGTCGCGTACCCAGCCAGTGCCGTGCTCATAGTGGAAAATGCGCCATCCCGAACCTGCGTCTTCGATGCCGCATAGCACCTGGAACGGCTCCGGCGAGGTAATCGCGATCCCTTCACGGACCATCCTGCGTACCGAGTCGGCGTACCAGCTAAGGTCACGCTCACGACGCATCCTGTAGAAGGTTTGGTACAGGTGAGCGAACCGAATGACGTCCGCGCGGTTTCCAATGTAGTCGACATCGCGAAATCCGCCCGTG
>JADGHK010000092.1 GCA_019686145.1 Bryobacteraceae bacterium
GCAGCCCTTTCCGGCCATGCACAGAAAGCGAATCAACCCTCGCAGTACGCAGGTTGGCCTTCGTATGGCGGAGGCAATGAGCAGATTCGCTACTCGAGCCTGAAGCAGATAAACCGGAGCAACGTTTCACAGCTCAAGCTCGCCTGGCGCTACGACACGGGCGATGCTTTCGAGAGCTCGGAGATGCAGTGCAACCCGATCGTGCGGCATGGCGTTCTGTATGCGACGACCCCGCGCCTCCGCGTCATCGCTCTCGACGCAGCGACCGGGAAGCTGCTCTGGAGCTTCGATCCCAATCCTCCGGGAGAAAAGCCGCGTCATATCCGGAACCGGGGACTGATGTACTGGGAGAGCGGCGAAGACCGGCGGGTCTACGTTTCTTCCCGCCACTGGTTCTACGCCATCGACGCCCGCACCGGACGTCTTGTCCCGAGCTTCGGCTCACAAGGGAAGATTGATCTGCGTCAGGGATTGGGACGGGATCCGGAAAGCCTGACCCTGACTGTCACAACCCCAGGAGTCGTGTACAAGGACCTGCTGATCGTCGGCAGCCTGACAGGGGAGGATCTGCCATCCCCGCCGGGAGACATTCGAGCCTATGACGCAAGGACCGGGGAGTTGCGCTGGACGTTTCGAACGATTCCGCGGCCGGGAGACTTCGGCTATGAGACATGGCCCCGCGACGCCTGGAAATATGCGGGCGGAGCAAACAGTTGGGCAGGCATGGCGCTCGACGAAGATCGCGGACTCGTCTTCGTGCCGACTGGCTCGGCCGCCTTTGACTTCTATGGCGCGAACCGCGCCGGCGACAATCTTTTCGCCAATTGTTTAATTGCGCTCGATGCCGCGACGGGCCGCCGGGTTTGGCATTTTCAGTTTGTGAAGCATGATGTCTGGGACCGGGATCTGCCTTCTCCGCCGAGTTTAGTGCGGGTGAAGCGCAACGGGCGCATGGTGGACGCTGTAGCGCAGGTCACCAAATCCGGGCACATCTTCGTGTTTCACCGCGAGACGGGCGAGCCTTTGTTTCCAATTCGAGAGATTAACGTTCCCCGGGATGGAATCGACGGTGAAGTTCTTGCCGCCACTCAGCCCGTCCCGGTCCTCCCGCCGCCTCTGGCGAGGCAGCAGATTACGGAGGCCGATCTGACGCGGCGGACGCCGGAGGCATACAAGGCGGTTCTTGAGCGTTTCCGGACGTACCGGTCGGGCGCGCCCTTCCTGCCGCCCAGCCGCGAGGGGACGGTGATCGCTCCGGGCTTTGATGGCGGCGGAGAGTGGGGCGGCACGACGTTCGATCCCGAAACCGGCTGGTTCTATGTCAACTCAAATGAGATGCCCTCGATCATCCGGCTGGTTCCCCGCGAGGAGATGAAGGCGCGGACCTCCGGTCGCCGTCTCTACGTCCGCCACTGCGCCTCCTGCCATAAGGCGGATCTCAGCGGCAGCGGCGCGGAGTTCCCTTCCCTTCGCGGGATCGGCTCGCGCCGTTCGATTGCGGAGATTGCCAACGTCGTGCGCGGCGGCGCAGGGCGAATGCCGGGATTCGGGCACCTGGAGCAGAAGGCGATCGATGCGATCGTCAGCTATGTGGCTCAGGGAGAGGACAAAGAAGTTCGTCTGGAGAACGTGAAGCTGTCGCCCCACGAGCTGAAGTATGCGCTGGACGGTTATCAGTGGTTTCAGGATCCGGACGGATATCCCGCCATTCGTCCGCCGTGGGGCACGCTGGCTGCCGTCAATCTCAACACGGGCAAGATTGAGTGGCAAATTCCATTCGGTGAGTATCCAGCCCTTGTACGTCAGGGAATCAGGGATACAGGGAGCCAGAACTACGGCGGCGGAATTGTCACGGCCGGAGGACTGTTCTTCATCGGCGCTACCGTCTTCGACAACAAATTCCGCGTTTACGACAAGAAGAACGGCAAGCTGCTCTGGGAGACGACACTCTCTGCCGCTGCCATCGCCACCCCTGCCATGTATGAGGTCAACGGCCGGCAGTTTGTCGTGATCGGCGCAGGCGGCGGCAAATTCGGCCAGCCCTCCGGAGGCGCATATTACGCTTTCGCGCTTCCGGAGCCGGCCAGCAAGTGAGCTACGAAAAGATTGCGAACGAAGTGAATCCGATCGCTGATCCCAGCAGGGCGCCGGCAAGCACGTCACTGAGGAAGTGCATCCCCAGCAGGATCCGCGACACGGCGATACTCACCGCACAGAACATGAGTCCGACGAAAAGCGAGGGGTAGAACAGCGAAAGCGGCACCGCCATGGAAAAGGCCGCAATCGTATGTCCTGAGGGGAAAGAAAACTGATCCGGCGGAAGCAGCGTCGCCCAGCAGTGCGGCTCGATCGCGCAAGGCCGGCGGCGTCCGATCCGGCGCTTGAGCCAGAGAAACAGCACGATCCCGACGCTGCAACCGCTGCCCGCAGCCGCGATCGCCCAGCCGCGCTCCGGCCCGCCAAAGAGCAGGATCGCCAGCAGCATGGCATACCACAGCCAGCCGTCGCCCCCACGGGTGGCGCAGATCATCCACAGGCGAATCCAGCGAGGCGCGTGCCAGCGGTGAATCCGCCGCATGATGCGGTGGTCTCTGGCGCTGATGTAATTGAGCATGCTCTGTGCGAGTAGTGTCATGCTGCTACATCACCCCGCGCATCAATCATTGTCACTGACCGACGTACCAAACAACAGTGTATAAGGCAATGGCTGCCGTAGCCAATCGCCGGGCGCGGAAAACAAAACTGCGCGCCCTGGCTGCCCTGGACTCTCCGTGGCGTCACTACCTGCTTCACAGCCCGGCTCCCGAATGTAGAGGATGCTCTCTGTCCTGTATATCTGCGAATCATTACAGCGCGGTGACTGGCACAAAAAACATTAGTAAAATTAATTGTTCCGGCGTCAATTTTGCTCTCAGCGGTTCATCTCGGCACAGCTAAGATTCTGGTAGCAGGCACCTGATGCGCCGACTCGATTTCATATTCTTCGATGCGGGCGGTGGACACCGCAGCGCCGCCACTGCTTTGAAGCTGGTCATCGAGCGGCAGGGATGGCCCTGGCAGGTCCGACTGGTGAACCTCCAGGAGGTTCTGGATCCGCTCGACATCTTCGGCAAATACACCGGCCTGCGCGTACAGGATCTCTACAACCACATTCTCAAGAAGGGCTGGACTTTAGGGGCCACAAAGCTGGCTCGAATTCTGCAGGCCCTCATCCGGTTCCGCCATGACGCCGAGGTACAGCTTCTCAAGGAGTTCTGGCAGAAGGAGCCTCCGGATCTGGTCGTCTCTCTGATTCCCAACTTCAATCGCGCGATCCATGAAGGCGCGCATGCGGCCTCGCCTCGAACGCCGGTGGTGACAATTCTCACCGATCTGGCGGACTTCCCTCCGCACTTCTGGATCGAGCGGGAATCCCAATACCTGATCTGCGGCACGGACAGGGCCGTGGAGCAGGCCTATAGTTTCGGGCATTCCCCGGAGCGGGTCTTCCGGACGTCCGGCATGATCCTCCATCCCCGCTACTACGAGCGCATCGATGGGGATCGCGGCGAGGGCCGCCGTGCCCTGGGCCTCGATCCAAACCTTCCCACGGGCGTCGTGCTTTTCGGCGGCCAAGGGTCATGGGCGATGAGCCGTATTCTGGACCGCCTTGACCGTTCCGGTTTGAACCTGCAGCTCATTCTGATCTGCGGGCACAATGAAGCGCTGGCGCGCGCGCTTTCCGGAAGGACTACGAGGCTGCGCAAGTTCGTGGTGGGCTTCACGACGGACGTACCGTACTATATGCATCTCTCGGATTTCTTCATCGGCAAGCCCGGCCCGGGAAGCATCAGCGAAGCGCTCGCAATGAACCTGCCGGTGATCCTCGAACGCAACGCGTTCACTCTTCCGCAAGAGCGCTATAACGCGGATTGGGTCCGCGAACGTGAAGTAGGACTAGTGGTTCCAAGCTTCAGGCAGATCGACCGGGCAGTCGCCCGCCTCCTCGAGCCCGGCACATTCGAACGTCTGCGTCGAAACGCCGCTGCTATAGAGAATCAAGCTGTCTTCGAAATCCCTGCAATACTGCGGCGGGTTATGGAGTCAAGTGTTTAGGCTTGTGCAGCTTTCCGTTAGCGGAGCTGCCGTGAACGCTGCACGTGGGGTGTAGCAGGTGCATCGGTCATGGTACTGGATCGATCGTTCCAGTGCGGGCACAAGCTGGTTGTTTGGCTAGCCTTACGTTAGACTGAGGAGGGCGACGAGAGCCTGAGGTGGGGGATCTGGGCGTGAGTAGTGACGGACATTCTCCTGGTTGAAGATAATCGCGGTGATGTAAGACTGATGCGCGAGGCACTTGAAAATTCACTGCCGCGCATCACTCTTCACGTGGCCGAAGATGGCGACACCGCCTTGAGGTTCCTTCGCCGTCAGGGGGCGTACTCGGATGCGCCACGCCCTAAGCTCATCTTCCTTGACTTGAATCTACCCGGAAAAGACGGACGCGAAGTCCTGGCAGAAATCAAGCAGGACCGCGAGCTGAGGCGCATCCCCGTCGTCGTCCTGACGACATCGGACGCACAGCAGGACATTGAAAGCGCCTACGAGCTGCATGCAAACTGCTACATCCGGAAGCCGAGCACGCTCGAAGAGTTCCTGACTGTCATCAGAACGTGTGAGATTTTCTGGTTCACTACGGCTCGCCTTCCTCCGCGCTAGCCGGGAATCGACGCGCGCCGAGCAGCGCGGAAGCGCATCCACCCGGCAACCCGCGGGGTTCGCGATCTCATGAGAATCGATTGCTGCACGCTACACTGTAGCTATGCGAGCGATGCTGTTTTTGCTGGCAGCAGCGGCCCCTCTGGCCGCGCAGACCGTCTGCGGACCCACCCCTACCTACACTCCCTGCGAGATCGTCTTCGAGCTCACTCCCGAGCAGTTGAAGGAGCATCCCAACCCGTACGTCAGTGTCACCTTGCAGGGCGAGTTCCGTTCCCCCGATCACCGAACCTACCTGATGCCGGGTTTTTATGACGGAGGCAACCGGATGGTCCTCCGCTTCTCGCCGATCGAGCCAGGGCAGTGGGACTTCCGAATCACCAGCAACATCGCAACAATCAACGGGAAGACCGGCAGCTTCGAGGCGGCGCCGTCGGGTTTGCCGGGATTCATCTACGCCCGCAACGTCCATCACTGGTCCTACACCGAAAACAACATCCCGCACCTGTGGATGGGCGACACGAGCTACCGCTTTGCCTCAATCGACAGGGCTCTGTTCGAACAGATCGTGGACAAGCGGGCTGAGCAAAAGTTCAACCACATCCGAGGACTTCTGATCGGCTGGGGCGAGCTTCAAGCGCAGGCGTTCCCGACGCCCGACACGCCCAACGCGGATTATTTCCGCGAGGTCGACCAGCGCATCCTCTACATGAACCGCAAGGGCATCATCGCCGATCTCATCCTCGCGGGTGATCAGAACCAGCTTGCCGAGCTGTTCCCAACCTGGCAGCAGCGCGAACGCTTTATCCGGTACGTGGCGGCTCGCTATGCAGCGATGAACATCACCTGGCAGGGAGTACAAGAGTTCGAGGAGTACAAGGATGGCCGCGTGCTGCTGAAAGAGATTGGCGAGCTTCTGAAGAAGTTTGACCCCTACAGGCATCCGCGCTCCACGCACACCGTCGCCACCTCCTCCCCGCTGCTCAAAGACAACTGGATGGACTATCGGGTGTATCAGTCCTCGGACGATCAGCTGGGCTCGATCGAGCATCAGTTGTATGGCGTACCCGCAGTGAACGCCGAGTTCGCCTATGAGAACAGCGGCGCGGGAGCCAGCCACCCGCATCACGTCGACAGCGACACCTTCCGGAGGCGGCTGTGGAACGCGACAATGAACGGGCAGTATCCGACGTTCGGCAATACCGGCACGTATGGAGGACGGAAGTTCAGCGTCGACGCAAAGTATCTCGATTCTCCCGGCGCGAAAGCGATGACGGTCTGGTACGACTTCTTCTCGAAAACGCGCCACTGGGAACTGGAGCCATACTTTGATGTGGACGGCGGGCGCTGTCTGGCTTTACCCGGCGTGGAATACATCGTCTACGTTGAGAAGCACAGGCCAGTCGAAGTACTCGTGGAGAAGCACGGCTACAATATCGCCTGGATGGACCCTGCCACCGGCGAACGCGTGGTTCAAAAAGACTGGAAGGGTGAGCGGTTCGCAGCAGAGCCGCCCTCCGCAGCCCACGATTGGGTTCTCATCATCTCGCGCGAAGGGCGCAAAGAAGGGATGCTCCGCTCGTACAAATTCGATTCGCGGCCGATTGCGCTGCAGGAAGTGGAGCAGTCGCCGGAGAAGATTCCCTTCGAGATCGCGCAGCCTGCCGACGACGCATTGCAGGCGGGCGTTCCCATAAAGTTCGAACTGAAGCTCAAGCGGGAATCGCGCGCAACGCGCACCATGATGTACCTCATCACGGGAGAGGTCCCGGGCGACGACCGCGGCTTCCGTGTCCTCGCAACGGGATCGACCGGCAGCTTCGAGATCCCCAAGAGCTGGCTAGCCAAGGAAGAAGGTATCGTCAGCTTGCGCGTCACCGCGCTGAACGCGTATGGCAAGGCCTACTCCCTCGACAGAGTCTATACGGTGAAGAAGTGAGCGCGCGCCTGCTTGCACTGGACACAACAGCCGAATTCGGCAGCATTGCCCTGGCCGAGGGCGATCATGTTCTCGAGGAGCTGATCCTTCATTCCCCGGACGGCTTCGCTCACCTTCTGTTCGGCCACATCGCGCGCCTGCTGGCTCGCCACGGATGGGACGTTCAGGATGTGGACTGCTTTGCGGGCGCGGCGGGACCCGGCTCTTTTACGGGCGTCCGTGTAGGGCTCACAGCCGTGAAGGGACTTGCCGAAGCGACAGGACGTCCTGCGATCGCGGTGTCGAATCTGCAGGCGATCGCCTCCTTTGGCTCCGGCGAACTTCGCGCTCCGGTGCTCGACGCCAGGCGCGGCGAGGTTTACGGCGGGCTCTACAATCAGGACCTGAAGGCAGTGCAGCCGGAGACCGTCAGCTCCTTTTCCAATTGGCTGCAATCGCTGCCGGATGCGCCGGTTGAGTTTCTGTCTCCGGATTTCAGCCCGTTCCGTCACGCGATCGCTTCTACGCGCTTTGCCAACGCAGAAGTTCGCGAGACACCGAGGGCGCTTGCCGGAGCGATTGCGCAGATTGCAGCCGCCCGGCTGAGCTCGGGGCAAGGCGCCGACCCCGCTGCAATCGATGCGAACTACGTTCGCCGTTCGGACGCCGAGCTGTTTTGGAAGGATCGCTAACGGCGGGCTTGATCCCGGTTCATGCTTGCATGGTGCTGGGACGACGATAATAGGCGAAGTGGATTTTGTCGAGCAACTGAAGGCTTCAGTCGACATCGTGAAGGTGGTCGGCGAGTACGTCCGCCTGCGCAAGGCCGGCAGCCGCTGGGTCGGATTGTGCCCCTTTCACAACGAAAAGACCCCGTCTTTCGGCGTAAATTCCACCCATCAGTATTACAAGTGTTTCGGCTGCGGAGCCGGCGGGGATGTCCTGAAGTTCGTGATGGAGATCGAAGGCGTCACGTTCTTTGAGGCCCTGAAAATCCTTGCTGAGCGCAACGGCATCCCTATGCCGAAGCGTCAGGAGTACTCCGATCCGAATACACGCCTTCGCGCCTCTCTGTTTGAGATTCACAAGATTGCGGCAGAGGCGTTTCGCTCGAATCTGTTCGGTCCGAATGGCGCTGCGGCCCGCGCGTATCTGGAACGCCGGGGCCTCAGCCGCCCTCTTGCCGAGGAGTTCGGCCTTGGCCTGGCTGACCGCTCCGGGACCGCGCTGCTGCGCCTGCTCCAGCAAAAAGGGATTTCAGCCGAAATGGCCGAGGAGGCAGGCCTCGTTTCGCGGCGTCAGGACGGCAGCTTTTTCGACCGCTTTCGGGGGCGTCTTATGTTCCCGATTCACAATGAATCGGGAAGCATTATCGGCTTCGGA
>JADGHK010000093.1 GCA_019686145.1 Bryobacteraceae bacterium
GTTCTTTTGATGACGATGCTCGGCTACGGCCTGGGGTCCGTGCCGATTGTGCGGCAGCATTTCGAAAAGGTCATCCTCGGCATTATTTCCGTGTCGGTGCTGCCGGTCGTCGTTGAAACCATCAAGTCGAGGCGTCAGCCGGCCGCCCGCGCCACTGCTGCTCAGGCTCGAGACTAGTTCCCCGATCCTTTCTCCCGCGCGCCCGTCAGGAACTTTCTGTATACTTGTAAGCCGCTATGTCTCGATTTTTGGCTTCCCTTCTTTTGGCCTTGCTGCCAGCGGCGGCACAGGTGCCACCCCCGGTTGTTTCCCCGGAGGTTCACGCCGATGGCCGTGTCACCTTCCGGCTTCGTGCTCCCAATGCCACGAAGGTGCAGTTGTCGCGCGAAGGCGGAGTCAGAGTGGAAATGCAGAAAGGCGAGCACGATATCTGGAGCGTAACCACAGAGCCGCTAGCGCCGAATCTTTACTCGTACTCGTTCATCGTCGACGGCATCAGCATCCTCGATCCCGTCAACTCCGCCATCAAGCCCAATCTGCTGAATCCTCAGAGCCTGGTCCACGTACCCGGATCCACCCCCTGGGACCTGAAGGATGTACCGCACGGATCGGTGCACCGGCACTTCTACCGGTCCGGCATCGTGGGTGACCAGCGGGACTTCTACGTGTACACTCCGCCCGGCTACGATGCCTCCGCGAAGACATCCTACCCGACCCTCTATCTGCTTCATGGCTTCAGTGATGACGCAAGCGGCTGGACGTCGGTGGGACGCGCGCACATCATCCTGGACAACCTGATCGCAGAGGGGAAGGTAAAGCCGATGCTGGTGGTGATGCCCCTGGGCTATGGGGCTCCTGAGATCGTGGTGCGCAATGGTCCCGGATTCCGGAACCCGGAGCTGGTGAAGCGGAACTTCGACCGTTTTCGCGACGCCCTGCTGCAGGAAGTGATCCCGCTGGTGGAGAAGACGTACCGCGTATCGAAAGATCGCACGCAGCGTGCAATCGCTGGCCTTTCGATGGGAGGCTCGGAAGCGCTTCTTACCGGGCTGAATGCACTCGATCGCTTTGCCTGGGTCGGTGCCTTCAGCTCTGGCGGTCTGCCGCCCGAGTTTGAAAAGAACTTTCCCTCCCTCGATGCGAAAGCGAACGAGCAGTTGAAACTGCTTTGGATTGCGTGCGGGAAGGACGACCGCCTGATCGGCCTGAACCGGAACCTGATCGACTGGCTGAACTCCAGGAAGATCCGGCACACCTGGATTGAAACCGAAGGAGCGCACACCTGGATGGTGTGGCGCCGCTATCTGGCCGATTTCACACCGCTACTGTTCCGGTGAACGCAGCTCAGAAGCAGGCGGCTGTTCCGGGCGATTGATAAGAAAGGTGGCCGTGGCCTCGAAGAATTCGCGAAGCTTCGTCTCCACGTCCTGCGGCAGATTCGCCTGCTCCAGCGCACGCCCCATGCATTGTACCCAGCGGTCCCGGGCTAGCCGGTCGATCGGGAACGGGGCGTGCCGCATGCGCAGCCGGGGATGCCCCCTGCGCTCCAGGGACCGCGGAGGACCGCCGAAACGGAATACGAGAAAGTCAAACAGGCGTTCCTCCGCGCCCGCAAGATCATCGTCCGGATACATGGGCCGCAAGACATCGTCCTGGGCCACCTGCTGATAGAATGCGGCTACCAGCCGTCGAAAGCCGTCCTCTCCAATTACGGAATAAATATCCTGCTCGTCCATTTCACTCCCTCGCTTTTGCAAGCTCGGCAAGGGCCCGCCGCACGACCGGATCTCGCCGCACTTCCACTTCGTCGCCTTTCTCCACGCTTACAGCCTGGTTGAGAATCTCCTGCTTCAACCGGCTCTGGATCCAGTCGCGGTCACGGGACCACTCGGCGATACCGGGCCTGATATTTCTTTGTGAAAGGAAGAACTGAAACTCGTCGAGAATTTCAGGCGTGACTTCGAAGTCTTCCGGCACTTTGCGCACTCGCTGCAAGTACTGAGTGGCAAAAGAGGGGAAGGAAGCAGTCGCCTCAATCACCACTCCCAGTCGCGAGTTGACCTCCGGATAAACGACGATGTCCGGCTGAATTCCTCCGCCGCCTGATACCTTGCGGCCTGAGTCCGTCGCATATTCCTGGGGAGAGCCAGAGGATGCGATCGATTCCCCAAGCTGACCTGTACGAAGCGGTTTTTGGATGGAGCGGCCGCTTGGCGTGTAATAGAAGGCCGTTGTCAACGCGAGCCCGCTATTGCCGCTAAGGGGGTAGACGCTTTGCACCAGCCCCTTGCCGAAGCTGGGCTCGCCGATGATGATTCCCCGGTCGTGATCCTGCAGCGCCCCCGCGACGATCTCCGAACTGCTGGCCGTCTTCCCGTTAATGAGTACCGCAACGGGAAAGCTGTAAGGGGTGGCCGTGGCCGGCACGTCAATGTCCTTGGCCTCGGAGGCCCTTCCGCGAATGCTGAGAATCTTCTGCCCCGGCTTGAGAAACAGCGAGGCCGTATCAAGCGCCGCCGTCATGACGCCGCCGGTGTTATTCCGAAGATCGAGAACGACGCCCTTGAGCGCTGCTCCGCCCATTCTCTCAATCGCGTCGCGGATCTCTTTGCCGGTCGACGCGTCAAAACTTGCGACGCGCAGATAGGCAATGCCCCCATCAAGCATGAAAGTCCGCTCGACGCTGTTTGACTGCATCTCCTCCGGGGTGAGCACAAACTCGAGCAGACGCGCATTTCCAGGCCGTCGTACCACCAGGTGAACCTGCTTTTGCCGCGACTGCGCGAGCAAAGCAACCAGCTGCTCGGTCTCCAGCCGGTCGAGCGCAATATCGTTGATCGCGACAATCTCGTCACCCGGCCCGATGCCGGATCGCGCCGAGGGAGTGCCGGGAAGCGTCTGCAACACGATCACACGGCCGGGAAGAACGGAGACGACGCTTCCGAAGCCTTTCCGGACGGACCGCTCCAGTTCCTGCAATTGTTCAAACTGAGCCGGATCGAAGAAGACGGAATGCGGGTCGAGACGCTTCAGAAGCCCGGGAATCGCCCCTTCGTAGAAGGCTTTATCAACGGGCACGGGATCGGCCGCATGCTCTTCCACCAATGCGAAGACATCGATGAAGCGCTTGACGTTTTCCTCGAGATCGCCGGCGGGCGCGGCCAGCAACAAGAATGCCGGTACCCAGAAAAGCATGCGCGAATGCTCGTTCCTTTTCAGTGTAGCGTTAAAGGCTGAACCGGGTAGCCTGCCGGGCCTTGTGGCGTTCGAGAGCAAGCTGTATGAGCCGGTCTACCAGGCGAGGCAACGGCAAACCGCTGTGATCCCACATTCTGGGATACATGCTGATGCTTGTGAAGCCGGGAATGGTGTTGATCTCGTTGATGTACAGAAGCCCTGTGCTCGCTTCAAGCAGGAAGTCCACGCGCGCCATTCCTTCACACCCGACGGCCTTGTAGGACTCCACCGCCAGGCGCCGCAGTTCCTCTGTCTGGTCCGCCGTCAGATCGGCTGGAATCTGAGTGCGCGCTTTGTCGAGGATGTACTTGTCTTCGTAGTCGTAGAACTCTCTGGAGGGGAAAATCTCACAGGGCAGGGAAGCCTCCGGGGCTTCATTGCCGAGCACGGCGCATTCGAACTCGCGCCCCTGAATCGCGCGCTCGACGACGATCTTGCGGTCGTAGGCGGCTGCGGTTTCGAGAGCACGCCGCAGTTCGTCGTCGTTGTGGACTTTTGAAATGCCGACGGACGAACCCAGATTCGCAGGTTTGACGAACATCGGATAGCCGAATCGGGCCGCTGCAATCCGCCAGTCCAGGCATTCCCGCGTCAGCGTCAGATGATCCACAACGGGCAGGTTCCGTTCCCGGCAGATCCGCTTCATTGCATCCTTGTCCATCGAAAGCGACGATGCAAGAACGCCGGGGCCTACGTAGGGCAGATCGGCAAGCTCCAGCAGGCCTTGTACTGTTCCGTCTTCGCCGAAGGTACCGTGAAGCACAGGGAAAACAACGTCGATGTCAGCATTTGCTCCCGGTTCGGGCACGATGTGGCGAGGACTCCACTTGCCCTCCTTGGAGATGAAAATCTCGACAACCTCGTAGCGCTCCGGATCCAAGGCTCCAATTACTGTCCTGGCAGAGCGCAAGGAGATTTCATGTTCTCCGCTCCGGCCTCCGTAAAGAACAGCCACCCGTGTCTTCATAAAATCCGTTTTCCTAATGCGGAGAGAATCAGTTCGACAGCGAGGATCGCCGTGCGGTTCGCATCGTCGAGAATAGGATTCACTTCCACTACTTCCAAGGATGCCAGACGGGAGCAGTCGCACAAAATTTCCATCGCCAGATGAGCTTCCCGGTATGTGATTCCTCCGGGAACCGGAGTGCCGACGCCGGGCGCCTGGCTGGGATCGACGGAATCCATGTCCAGCGAGAGATGGATCGCATCCGTTCCCGCGGACGCGATCTCGACCGCCTTTTCCATCACGGCGCGCATGCCCAGCTCGTCAATGTCACGCATCGTGAACGCGTGCACACCGGACCGGCGAACGTGCGTCCGCTCCCCCTCGTCCACCCTGCGAAGCCCGATGATCGCTACATTTCGCGGATCTACTTTCGGAGAGTGTCCTCCAATTTTCGTCAGCTCGTCCGGCCCCACCCCGATCAGGCACGCCAGTGGCATTCCGTGAATGTTGCCGCTCGGGCTGCTCTGCGGCGTGTTCATGTCCGCATGTGCATCGATCCAGATCACTCCGATGTTTCTCCCCGTCTTGCGGAAGTGGCTGGAGACACCGGAAACGGTGCCGATGGCGACCGAATGATCACCGCCGAGAACAATCGGAAAGCTGTTCCGGCCGAGAGTGTCCTCTACCTTCCGCGCGAGCGCGTTGACCGTGGCCTGAATCTGCGGAAGATACTTCGCGTTCGCCTGCCCTTCCGGCTGCGTTTCCGCCTGTTCGACGGGAATGTTTCCGAGATCTTCCACGTCGTAGCCGAGACTCCTTAGCTGCGCCCGGAGGTTTGCGACACGGATGGCGGACACGCCCATGTCGACTCCGCGCCGTCCTGCGCCGAGGTCCATAGGAGCGCCGATGATGGAGATCTTCGATGCGCGGCCTGTAGGGTGCATAGTGTTATGGTGTGGTCCGGTACAGCATTCGCGGGAAGGCAATGGTTTCCCGGACGTGCTCCAGCCCGCAGATCCAGGCGACGCAACGCTCAACGCCCATGCCGAAGCCCGCGTGCGGGACACTGCCATACTTCCGCAAGTCCAGGTACCAGTCGAACGCTTCGCGCGGCAGGTTGTGCTCTTCAATGCGCTTTACGAGCAGATCGTAGTCGTGGATGCGCTGGCCGCCTCCGATGATCTCCCCGTAGCCCTCCGGCGCCAGCACGTCGACCCCAAGCACTACGTCGGGCCGGTCAGGGTCCGGCTGGAAGTAGAAGGCTTTGACCTGGGCAGGATAGCGGTCGACCATCACCGGACGGTCGAAGTCTTCGCTGAGGAGGGTTTCGTCCGTTCCGCCGAAGTCGCCGCCCCACTGAATCTGACTGCCCTTCGCCTGAAGGCGGCTCACCGCCTCGTCGTAGCTGATGCGGGGGAACGGCGCCTGAATCGCTTCGAGCTTGCTGAGATCCCGTTCCAGGGTCGTCAGCTCGGGCCTGCGATTCTCGAGCACTCTCCGAACGACGAAGACGATCAGCTCCTCGGCGACGCGCTTGACGTCCTCAAGCGTCGCGTAAGCCATCTCAGGCTCCACCATCCAGAATTCGGTAAGGTGACGCCTCGTCTTCGATTTCTCCGCGCGGAACGTTGGGCCGAAGGTGTAAACCTTGCCGAAAGCCATCGCCGTCGCTTCGTTGTACAACTGGCCCGACTGCGTCAGGTACACCTTCTCGTCGTCGAAGTAATTGCATTCGAAGAGCGTGGTCGTGCCCTCACACGCCGCAGGCGTGAAGATCGGCGTATCGACGAGCGTGAAGCCGTTGCAATCGAAGTAGTCGCGGATCGCCCGGATGATCTCATGGCGTATGCGGAGGATCGCGTGCTGGCGGCGGCTGCGAATCCACAGGTGCCGGTGATCCATCAGGAAATCAACGCCGTGTTCTTTCGGCGTGATGGGGTAGGGATCGGATTCAGGCACGCGCTGCACAACCTGAACGCCCTGCACATCCAGCTCCACCCCTCCCGGCGCGCGTTCCTCCGCTCGCAACTGGCCAGTAACAATCAAAGACGACTCCTGCGTCAGCCCCTTCAACTCGTCGAAAACGGCCTCCGGGAGCGCGGACTTCACAGCCACGCACTGAATGATGCCCGTGCCGTCGCGGACAAGCGGAAAGACGATCTTGCCGGACTTGCGAAGATTGTAGAGCCAACCGGCAATCTCAACCGTTTGCCCTGTATGGCTCCCTGCTTCGCGGATAGTGATGCGCGGAACTGCCATAGTTAAAGCGCTTCCAACCTTTCAAACACTGACTGCGCCGCGGCCAGAGGCTGGCCGAGATCCGGCACTTCCTGAAGCTCGAGCAACAGTGGGAACTGGCCGGGGCAGGAGCAGAATAACTCCATCGTCCGTTTCCAGTGAATCGTGCCCCCTCTGGCAAACGGGAAGAGGTGCTGGTCCGTCACGCCGTCGTTGTCGTGGATATGAGTCGAGCGGATGCGGTCTTTCAGCAGATGGAACGCCGTTTCGACGCCTTCGTTGATGTGAGCATGACCGACGTCGAAACAAATGCCAAGCCCCAGGCGGGTCCGATCGAGGAAATGAACCAGGCGCTCGGCGCTCGATAGCTGATTCGGAATGTTCTCAAGGAGAACTTCCACGCCGCGCTGCGAAGCGAAAAGCTTAATTTCCTCAAGCGACGTCATCGCTGCATCCACGCGGCGCTCGTCATACTCTTCCCCCGCCACGCCGACGTGCTGAATGAGATACCGAAAGGGAATGGTCTCGGCAATCTCCAGCGCCCGTTTGATTTCATCGGTCACGGCAATCCGCTTGGGCCGCGATAGCTCGGTGATGTTGAGGACAGCCTGAGGTCCGGACCGGCCCCAGACGTCGTCGCTGTACATCGGAGAATGGATCGAGTGCAGTTTCAGGGGAGAATCCCGAAACCAGTGTCCGAGTTCGCGGATCTGCGCGCGGTCCCGATAATCAAGATGCTGGCGCGCGCAAAAGATTTCCACTGCCGGGATGCCTTGATCCCAAATCCGGTCCAGCAAAGCGATCGTCAGACGGCTGTTTACGAACAGATGTGTCGATAAAACGTGATCCATGGACGTTAAAATCCCGCGGCTTTGCCGCTAGCCCGGCCGTCACTGGCCCCCTGAAGCCAGCCGTCCTGAATCAGGATGGCTTCGACGAGGGCAACATTCGAAATCTTGCCGATCGTGTGCCCCCGCTCTTTCAGCAGAGCCGCGGTGTCTGGAGAGAAACCTCGTTCGAGTGAGAGAGTGTCGGGCATCCATTGATGGTGAAAGCGCGGTTGATCGACCGCCTCCTGGATGTTCATCCCGAAGTCGATTACGTTCAGCATCACCTGCAGGACACCCGTGATGATGCGGGATCCGCCGGGAGCGCCCAGAACCATGAAGAGCTTTCCATCGCGCAGGACGATGGTCGGCGTCATGGAGGAGAGAGGCCTCTTCCGAGGCTGGATCGCATTCGCCTCGCCTTGCACAAGGCCGAACATGTTGGGCGTTCCGGGCTTTGCCGCGAAATCATCCATCTCGTTGTTCAGCAGAAAGCCGAGCCCGGGCACCGTGACCCCGCTGCCGTAGGAGCCATTGATCGTGTAGGTCAGGGCAACGGCGTTGCCCTCGGGGTCAACGATCGAAAAATGTGTCGTCGCGGCGCTTTCGTAAGCGCCGGGATTCCCCGGCCGTACCTGTTCGCT
>JADGHK010000094.1 GCA_019686145.1 Bryobacteraceae bacterium
CGGCACGACGATCCGAGGCTTCCGTCAAAACCGCGTGGGTCCTATGGTAGCCGGAGAGCCGGTCGGAGGCGAGGCGGTATTTATCCTGAACAACGAACTCCGATTCCCGATCTGGAGTCTGTTCGACGGAGTCGCTTTCCTCGATATGGGCAACGTCTACGAACGCTGGCAGGACTTCAATCCGTTCGACGTGAGGAAGGCGGCCGGGTTCGGGCTCCGCATCCGGACCCCGTTCTTCATGCTGCGCTTCGACTACGGCTTCAAGCTGGACCGCAGGCCAGGCGAGAGCATCGGTCAATTCTTCTTCAGCATCGGCCAGGCCTTTTGAGGAGGCTTAGCGGACTACGACCTTCGCGAGGCCCGCGTTGCCCGCCGAATCAAATACCCGGAGAACGATGAGATGCTCGCCGGGAGAGAGCCCGTCGATGCGCACCGAAAACTCCTCTTGCTGGCTGTCCGTGACTCCATCCGCCGCTTCCACGGGGATCCATGGACTGGCATCTACCGAATACTCTGCGCGGCGAATCGAACTGGTGGAATCCACTGCCCGCATTTCAAACTCTACGAGCGGGCCTGCCCGCCGGGCTGTCCCAACTGTTACAGCGGGCGGGGTATTGTCGATCACTACCGGGGCGCTGATGGCTTCGGCTTCCCGCGCCGTGTCTCCTGCATTATTGGAACGGTCGGAGGCAACCACCCGGAAGAAGTACTTTCCGTCGGCGAGGACGTCGCCTTCGATCTGGTAAGTGTTCTCCGGAAACCATGCCCGCAGCAGCTTCCAGTTCTGTTCGCCTTCGCCCCGGAAGTACAGGGAGTAGAGCAGGCGGTCTCCGTCGTAATCTTCGCCCTGCCATGTGATGGCGATGTGCTGGCTGGCGGCGCGGCTGAGGACCTGGGTGGGCCTGCTGCTACGCGACGAGGCCACAGACTCTCCGGTGTCGGTGACGGTGATGCTGTAGGGAGTCATCGCGCCGGTGTTCGTAGTCGCCGGCTTGGCTGGAGCGCTCCCCGAGGGTTGAGTGGTGACCGAGATATTCTGGATGACCGGCGGCGTGTTTTGCGGCAGGTAAGCGAGCGTCACCGACTCGAGCACGGGCGACCCTTTCTTTACCGGGGAGAATTCGACCGACCATTGGATGTACCGTGCGTTGGGACTGGATACCGGCGAGCCGCTCGGATCCGTCACTGGCTGGGACCACTCGCTCCACGTGCGGTCCGGGCGCGCTGAATTTCCCGTCCTGGTGCGGAACTTCAAACCCTCGGCGCCTTCCGCCTTCCAGCTGAGCCTCCCCCAGCGCGCCACGCTCCCTGCATCGTGCACCGGCGATTCGTAGGTGCCGCTAGAGGCGATGCCAGTGTGCAGCCGGAAGAGCTTCCCAATGTTCCCCGTCGCCGCTACGAGCCCAGCCGAGGTCTCCATCAGGCGCGTAGTTTCAGCCTCGTTTGTCTGCTGCAGCAGCGTTACCTTTCGATCCGGCGTCAGCTGGTAGATGCGCCCCTGGGCGTCCGTTGAGAAGAGGAGTCCTGAGTTTGAGGCTACCAGGTCGTAGGCGTTCTCCTCCTTGGAGGTCCAGAGCGTTTCAACTGTATTATCCGGATGGATGCGATAG
This sequence comes from Bryobacteraceae bacterium, assembly GCA_019686145.1. GTDB lineage: Bacteria > Acidobacteriota > Terriglobia > Bryobacterales > Bryobacteraceae > JADGHK01. Next base: position 1,611 of record JADGHK010000094.1, read on the forward strand.
ACAGCGGAGCGCTCGACGCCGAGCATTTCGGTGCTTGCCGCAAAGGTGCTGGTCACCTGCGGGGTGACCTGGGTGGGCTGTTTCGAAGGGTCGGATTTCTTCAAGTCAATCCCCGCTTGCGCGTCGGTCACTGTGATCGACGTGCCCGTCGCGGTGATGGCGCCGGCGCCGGTCTGGAGAGACGAGGCGGGAACCGAGGCTGCCTGCCTGGCAACCGCGCCTCCAAGTGCTGCAGCGTAGATGGATCCGTCGGGCGCGGGCACGATGGACCGGATTTCCGGCAAATTCGCGTCGTACAGAACGAACGCTTTATCTTTCGCCGATATCCGGTAGAGAATTCCGTTCGGCTCTGTCCCCGCGAGGAGCCTGCCTTGCGCATCGACAGCCAGCGCCGTGATGTGAGATTGACCGGTTTCGTACCAGACTTCGCCCTTGCCCGGGCCGGTAATGCGGAAAATCCGTCCGCCTTCGCCCGTCCCCGCATAAAGCGATCCGTCCTTGCCGATCGCAAGCGACCAGATATAGGTGGTAGCTGGGTTGAAATACTCTGAGGCTTTCCCCTTCTCGATCCGGTAGATCTTCCCGTTTGGCGAGGTGGCGGCGTAGACGGCGCCGGCTGAATCGATCGCCAGGGCAAAGACTTCGGGCTCGCTGGCTGTCCATAAGAGGGAGGCCTTTCCGGACGGGTCCACCTTGTAGATGCGGCCTCGATGTCCCGTTCCCAGATAGAGCGTCGCGTCGGCTGCCTTGGCGATACACCAGACGGCGGCCTGATCCGAGGCGAAGAGCGTCTCCAACTGAGGCGCCAGAGTCAGACGGCCGCTGCGTGAGAGCGAGACGCCCGAGAACTTACCGCGAAGGAAATCCTCGTAGCTGTTCAGTTCCCAGGTAGTTGTGCTGGCCGCGTGGAGCGCCGGCAGCAGCGCGAGCGCTGTCAGCAGTCTGGAGGGTTTCATTCCTTAACTTCCACTTGAATTGTCTTTGCCCCGGAAATCACCGCGCTGCCCACCGGAATTGCCAGTTCATCCAGCTTGGAGCTGGCAGCCTGCGGAACCGCCCCCTGCTGCTTCGCAAGCATCAGGGCGACGGAAGGGGGAGGCGAGGGCAGGTCTTCCCCCTGCACTTGAAACCCGGCTTCCGGCCGCCAGATGCGGACGTAGGCGCCGGTGTTCTCGCGCAAACGGTTCAGGAATGACACGAGCTGCGCGGGGCTTTTGGGTTGCTCGGTCAGAAAGCGGCGGTATTCGGAGAGATTGGTCGTTGCGCCGTCGGCTACAGTAAAGTACAACGGGCCCCGGGGCGCTCCGATCGGCACCGTCCAGGCGACCGTTTTCGATACCTCCTGTCCGTTCTCGCCGCGCAGCACTGCAGTAATCTCGATGGTTTCACCCGGCTGGACCTGCTGCCGCGACGCCCATACCTCGTCAATTTCTAACTGCTTCTTCTGATCGAATGCTTCAATCGTGAGGGAGACGCTTTTCAGTTTCAGGTCGGAGAAGCTGCTCTGCAGGACATAGGCGAGGGGACTTGCTCCCGCCATCGACACCTGCAGGGGCACGTTCACATCCCCGGCAAACATATTGCTGATCCGGATAGGGTCGGCGCCGTCGAGCTCAATCGATCCCTTCATCGCAAAGCTTGAAGCGCCCACGGTGCGCTCCGTGGCGTCGATCGCGGAGAAGATGGCCATCTGGATCAGGAGAGGGGACAGGAACCGGTCGTTTACCATCGACATGCGGTAGATGAGATCCTTGGCCCTGTTGGGATGCCGGACTGTGATCGAGACCGGCACGAGAGTCGCGCGGCGGCCAAGTTCTCCCGCGATTGCTGTGTTCCGGTCCTGCGTGATCGTGCCCATCCACTCCTTGGCGGTTGAAATCTTGAAGGACGTGGAGAGGTTGGGCAGAAGTGTCAGGACTTCCGCGCGCGCGAAGGGCAACTCCGTGCTCCCGATCGAAAGAAAACGGTGGCCGAAGGCGTAGATGCGGCTGCCGTCGATGTGGGTTACCGTCCCGTCGGCTCCCACGGCCATATCGCCGGACAGGAGCTGAACGCTGATCATCGAGCCGGGCTTCAATGCGGAAGGATTGCCCAACGCGGTCGACGGGGGAGCGCCGCTGCCGACTCCCTGTCGCGGTTCCAGCCCGAGCGCCCGGAGTTTCGGTCCGAAAAACGCCAGCGTCCGCTCGGTAAAGCCCGCAAATGAGACCGGTGTCGCAATCTCGATCAGCTTCGCCTCGCCGCCTGGCGGAGACGGAGGCGGGGGCAGCATCGCGGTAAGATCGGCTGTCTTCGAATCAGCGGAGTTCCACGGCAGGCTCGCCCGCACGGCCCGGGCCGGCCCGTGCTGTGGAACTGTCAACATTTCCTCAATGGGACGAATACCGGCAATCGGCTCCTTGGAAAACGAAAAGGCGAAAGCGACCGCTCCTGCCAGTTTCCCCTCAATGTAGACCGGGCTTCCGCTCATGCCTTGCATTACGCCGGTTGAGGCGAGCGGGCCGCCCGACAATCGTGCAAGAATGATCGATTGTTTCGGGCCGATGTTCTCGAGTACGCCTAAGATTTCCGCGTCGAATTCCTCAATCTTGTCGCCCCGGAAAACGGTCTTGCCGACGCCCTTCATCCCGGGCCGGATGTCCTTAAGGGGATAAATCGGAGGCTGCGCCCAGAGGGGACACAGGAAGGCGCCTGCGCAAAACAGCATCCAGAGGATGCGTGAGGTCAACACTTCCCTATTGTATCGCCCCGCGTGCAAGTTCTCCGCGGACTTGGCCCAATCTTGTGGCATCCTAAACTATTGTTCCGCTAGCGAGGAATCATGGCTGCTCCCGCACATCTCGTCGCCAGACTCCGCAAGCACCCGGTGCCATGGATTTCGCTTTTGTGGTTTGCGTTCCTGCTGATCGCAGCCTACGCACCGGTACTTGCCCGCCTGGCGGAACAATGGAACAGCGATGAAGACATGAGCCACGGGTTCTTTGTCCCGGTGCTCTCCGCTTACATCGCCTGGAAGCGCAAGGATGCGGTTCTGGCACAGCCAGTTAAGCCAAACTACCTGGGACTGGTCCTGGTGGTTTGGGCGGCTTTGCAGCTCCTCATCGCGACGCTCGGGGCTGAGCTGTTCCTCGCGCGGACGGCTTTCGTGATCTCCGTAGTCGGTTCCGTGTGGTTCATGGCAGGCACAGCGGTCCTGCGGATTCTAGCCTTCCCCCTCTTCCTGCTCCTTTTTATGGTTCCTTTGCCGGCAATCATCTATAACCAGATCACATTCCCGCTTCAGTTGCTCGCGAGCCGGATCGCCGAGCTGGTACTGAGTACGCTAGGGATTCCGGTGTTGCGAGAGGGGAATGTCCTGGAACTGGCCAGCCAGAAACTCAACGTTGTCGAGGCGTGCAGCGGGATTCGCTCTCTGCTCTCCTTGTCATTTCTCTCGCTGATTTACGGATACTTTGCGGAAGACAGCAAGCGCACGCGCGCTTTGCTCTTCGTGTCGACGGTTCCGATCGCCATCCTGGCGAATTCCGGCAGGGTTACCCTGACGGGAATCCTGAGCGAATTCAAGCCGGAGCTGGCACAAGGCTTCTTTCATACGGCGGAAGGCTGGGTGATTTTCATGACCGCCCTGATTTCTCTGATTGTCTTCCACCGCATTTTGAGGCGGGTGATCAGGCTCGCTGGGAGAGGAGCCGAAAACCATGCCTGAGTTTCTCCGGTCACGCTCCGCCCGGATTCTGACGCTCGTGCTTGTGGTTCAATCCGCCTTGTTTTATGGCTTTTCCCGGCATGAGGCGACGCCTTCCATCGCACCGCTTTCCACCTTCCCCGCCATCGCGGGCGATTGGAGCCTGTATCAGGAAGGCGTGATCGAAAAGGAAATTCTCGATGTGCTGCGCGCCGACGACGTACTCTCGCGCACATACTACAGCTCTTCCGGCATCGCCAATCTCTTTATTGCCTTCTTCAAGAGCCAGCGGGCGGGACAGGCTCCGCACTCGCCGAAGAATTGCCTTCCCGGAAGCGGTTGGGTTCCGGAGCTTTCAGGAACCGTCAGAATCTCGGTGCCCGGCTCAGCTCAGCCGATTGAGGTCAACCGCTACATTGTGCAGAAGGGCGACGAACGCAGTCTGGTGCTTTACTGGTACCAGTCGCGCAATCGCGTGGTGGCGAATGAATACGTTGCGAAATTCTACGTGGTCGCCGACGCCATTCGCTACAACCGGACGGATACCGCTCTTGTGCGCGTTGTCATTCCCTTCATGGGCAGCGATCACAGCGCAGCTCTGCGGCTCGGCGAACAGTTTATCCAGGCTGTCTTTCCGCTGCTGAAAACCGCCTTGCCCGGCTAGTTGAGATACTTTTTCAGCCAGGCATGCAGCTCGCTATAGAAAAAGCGGCTGTTTTCGCCTTTCCTGATCCAGTGGTTCTCCTCCGGGAACACGATCAGCCGGCTCGGAATTTGCAGCCGCTGGAGGACGCTCCAGTTTTCGAGTGTCTGGTTCAGGGGCACGCGGAAGTCGTTTTCGCCGACGGTCAAGAGGATCGGCGTACGGAAGTTCTTCGCGAACCGGATGGGGTTCTGCTCGCGCCAGACCCGGCCCTGTTCCCAGACTGGCCCGCCGTTCATCACTTCGCGGTGATAGATCGTGTCACTGGTTCCCCACTGCGATTCCAGATTGATCAGTCCAGCGTGGCTGACGAGACACTTGTACCGGGTTGTGGTGGCTTGCATCCAGTTCGCAAGATGCCCGCCGTAGCTCGCGCCGCCAGCGGCCTGCCGGGACCCATCGATGAAGGGGAACCGGCGGATCGCTTCATCGGCCGCTTCATTGATTTCCTTCGCAGGGCCGGCGAGCGGATCTCCCTGAATCTCCTGCGAGAACTTCTCGCCGAAGCCGGTCGAACCCGTGTAGTTTGTCAGCAGGACGACATAGCCGGGCTGGGCGATCAGGTGATAGTTCCAACGAAGGAAGAAATGATCCCGCCACATCGTGTGCGGACCGCCGTGCATGAGCACAAACAGAGGATACTTTTTGTTCTCGTCAAAGGCGGGCGGCAGCGCGATCATGCTGTGAATCTTCTTACCGTTGCTGGCTGTAAACCAGAAGTGCCGCAGAGGCTGCCAGTCGATTTCCGCAGCGCGAGCCGCATTGAAGCTCGTCAACGCCGTATGCGTTCCCCTGGCGGGATCGATGCGCACAACCTCTGCCGGATTCACTGCGGACTCCCAGTTCGCGATCAGCAGAGCTGCAGATGCCTTTGCGGGAATCGTCAGGTTTGTATAAACCCCGGATGACATGTCGAAGGCCAGCCCACTGTCGCCGCCCTTCGCCGAGGCGCGATAAACCTTTTCATGACCAGCGTCCTCCGCCAGAAAGTAAACGGTGCTGCTATCCGGCGTGATGGCGTAGGAGGTAACGGACCGGTCGGTCTTTTCGGTGAGGATGACAGGTGTTGTGGGATTGGGCCATGAGAACCTGGCGATCCGGTCCAGGCTATAAAGCGTTTCTCCGCCCCGGTTGTGAATGGCGTAGAGCGATTTGCCGTCCGGACTGAACGACGGCGAGGCGTAGCTATCGGGACCGCTGGTCAGCGGCTGCGGTTCGCCACCCTCGATCGAGACGCGGTACAGGTGGGTCGGGACATTGGCGTATGCGGCAGCGTTCCTGCGTGTGGTTGCAACGAAGACAATCGACTTGCCGTCTGGAGCCCATACTGGCTGCAGACTCTCCGAAGTAGATCCTCGGAGTCCTCCGAACCCTGGCTCCGAGACCAGCTTCGTGCCAGCCAAAAGATCCTTGGCCGTGGCGCCCGGATCCGCCGCCTGTACGAAGACGTGGACCTGGCGGTCATCCAGCCAGTGATCCCAGTACCGGATCGGAAAACTGTCATAGACTCTTGCTTTGAACTTGCGCGCCTTGCGCTCCTCGGCGATCTTCCGGTTCGCGGCGTCGTCCGCGGCGCCGGGATAGACCATGCTTGTAAACAGCAGCCTGCGGCCATCCGGGCTCCATTGAGGGGAAGCGGCGCCCGTAGAGAGGTTTGTAATGCGCTGCGCTTCTCCGCCGGCCGTCAGGTTCAGTACATAAATCTGCGATGCCTCGTCCTGGTCCCTCGTGGCGGAAAAGGCGATTTGTGTGCTATCCGGACTCCACGCCACGTCGGATTCGGGTCCGCGCGTAAAGGTGATTTGCCGCGGCTTTGAGGACCCGTCC
>JADGHK010000095.1 GCA_019686145.1 Bryobacteraceae bacterium
GATATGGAACGAAGAGCACGGCCCGGATCGATACCGCCGTGCGATCTACACATTCCGCTACCGCTCGGTGCCGTATCCAATGCTTCAGACGTTCGATGCGCCAAACGGCGATATGTCCTGCGTCCGGCGTGTGCGGTCCAACACGCCCTTACAGGCGTTGACCACGCTGAATGAGCCGCTGTTTTTCGAAGCGGCAAAAGCGCTTGGCGCGCTCGCGCTGAAAAACGGCGGCAAGCGGGATGAGGACCGCATCACTTATGCGTTCCGCCGGTGTCTGGCGCGGAAACCGAATGCCGAGGAGCTCGCCGAGCTGACGGCGTTCCTGAACAAGCAGCGTCCTCGGGGGGAGGAGGCAGCCTGGACGGCGCTGGCCCGCGTGCTGCTGAACCTTGACGAGACGATTTCGAAGGAGTAATCACGATGCCTTGCCATGATTATCTGTATCGCGGACTCACTCCTCAGGGGGTCGCACGGCGATGGTTTCTGGAGAAATGCGGGATCGGCCTCGGCGCAATCGCACTGCAAAGCTTGACGGCCTCTGCTGCCTCGACAGACCCGCTGGCGCCCAAAGCGCCTCACTATACGCCGAAGGCGAAGCATGTCATCTTCCTCTTCATGGCAGGCGCGCCAAGCCACCTGGAACTCTTCGACAACAAGCCGAAGCTGGCCGAGTATGACGGGACGTTGCCCCCGCCGGATCTGTTGAAGGGATACCGCGCAGCGTTCATTAATCCCAACTCGAAACTCCTCGGACCGAAGTTCAAGTTCGCAAGGTACGGGCAATCCGGGGCCGAGTTGTCGGAGCTGCTGCCGTATACAGCGAAAGTCGTCGACGATCTCACCATCGTGAAGTCGATGGTGACCGACGCGTTCAACCATGCTCCAGGCCAATTGCTGATGAACACCGGATCGCAGCAGTTCGGCCGCCCGAGCATGGGCGCATGGGTGACCTACGGACTCGGAAGCGAATCTAAGGACTTGCCCGCGTTCGTGGTCTTCAGCAGCGGGAAGAAAGGCCCGAGCGGTGGCAATTCCTGCTGGGGAAGCGGTTTCCTTCCGACGGTCTATCAGGGCGTGCAATTCCGCGGTTCGGGCGACCCGGTGCTCTATCTCTCAAACCCGCCCGGAGTCGATGAGGAGCTGCAGCGAGACTCGCTCAATTCCATCAGGAAGCTGAACGAGCTGCGGCTGGCGCAGACGGGCGATCCGGAGATTTCCACGCGCATCAACTCCTTTGAAATGGCGTTCCGAATGCAAACAAGCGCGCCGGAGCTGATGGATCTTTCCAAGGAGCCCGAGCACATTCTGAAGATGTACGGAGCCGAGCCCGGGAAGCCTTCGTTTGCGAACAACTGCCTTCTGGCGCGGAGGCTGGTTGAACGCGGCGTCCGGTTCGTGCAGTTGTATCACGAAGCGTGGGACCAGCACGGAAACCTCGTCAAAGACCTCAAGCAGAACTGCAAGGACACGGACCAGGCCTGCGCTGCGCTCGTGCAGGATCTGAAGCAGCGCGGCTTGCTGAAGGAGACCCTGGTGATCTGGGGCGGCGAATTCGGCAGGACGCCGATGGTTCAGGGCGGCAGCGATGGCCGGGACCATCATCCGAATGCCTTCACGATGTGGTTTGCCGGCGGCGGCATGAAACCGGGCATCACACTCGGCGAAACGGACGAGTTAGGCTTCAACGTGGTCAGCAATAAGGTGCATGTGCACGATTTGCACGCCACGATCCTGCACTTACTCGGGTTCGACCACAAGAAGCTGACCTACCGCTTCCAGGGTCGCGACTTCCGGCTTACCGACGTGGCCGGGAATGTGATTCAGGAGATGCTGGCTTAGCAGATGCGCTTGCGGTTCGCCCGGTAATCTTGACGTTGCGGAACCAGGCAGTCTCAAAAAACGAGCCGATTCCTACCTTCCCAGACCGGATACTGAGATCGTAGGCCTGGAGCGAGGGATTCGGCCTGTCATTCACGAACACTTCGACGTAGCCGGGCTTCCGTCCATACTCCAGCCGCACTTTATACCACTCTTTGTCGGACGGCAGGGAGGCCGGTCCTTCCGTGCTGCTGATGCGCACCCGCTCTCCGCCGAAGACGTGAAAGATGCCGTTGTGAACGGGCTGCTTCGTGGCCTCGTCGACGGAGAGGTGTGCGTAGTTGAAGTGCGACTTGTCGCGAAACGCGTAGACAATGATCAGCGAGCCTCCGACGCGCTTGACCTCCGCCTCCACTGTCACCTGCTCGAAGTCCGGCGTTTGCGCGATCGCGAACTGGCTTGGGCGCCTGGGCTGCTCTTGCGGCCGGCGCATCAGCATTTTCAACACCTGAGGGCCCTCCGCCTCGACCTTCCAGTCCGCGGCGACAGGCACAGCCCACCGGTACCCGAACGCCTCAATCGTATCCTTCCATTCGGCTACGGGCGGGCCGATCGGCGCCTGCGTTTGCGCGCCCAGAGCATAAGCAGCGAGAAGGGCTATCAGGACGTGTTTCATGAGAGTTGATCTTACCAGTTCGCTTTGGTTCCGTCGGGCAGGTACATGGCTTCGTCACGCCACGTGACGCCAGCCTTCGCAGCGCACTCCGCTTCCCGCCAGTTGATCTTTACGCCCAATCCCGGGCACTCCGTGATGGCGAGATGTCCGGTATCGTCGACTTCGAACATCGGCCAGTCGCTCTCTTCGATGTATCGCAGCCAGGGATCGACGTCGCCCGTAGCGCCGCTCGAATTGTAATGGATTCCCTTCGACCATTCCAGAATCCAGCCCGCGCGGGATTGCGCGACCACGTGGAGGCAGGCCATGAACGCGACAGGCGACAGCGGACAGTGCGGCGCGATCGCGATTCCGTTCGCCTCCGCCATGGAGGCGATTTCCGCGGCGTTTGAAATGCCGCCGACGTGCACGAGATCCGGTTGAAGAATGTGCGCGCTCCGGTGGGCAACGACATCCGAAAATTCAGCGACGGTACACATCCGCTCGCCCGTGGCAATCGGCACCGCCGTGATCCCTGCAATCTCGGGCAGCCAGCGGTTGTACTCGGGACGCACTGGCTCTTCGTAAAACAGCGGGTTTGCAAATTCGAGTTCACGGGCGAGCCGCCGCGCCATCGGCACATTGCAGCGGCCATGGAAATCGAAGGCGATATCAACGTCAGGACCGACTGCTTCCCGAACTGCGCGCGCCCGCTGCACGGCCGCCCGGATTCCCCCGTAAGTATCAATCGCGGCTAGCGGCGGACAGGCGTTCATCTTGATCGCCCGCGCACCCTCGGCGACAACGCGCGCAGCCTCCTCCGCGGCGGCGCCCGGCGCGTTATTGTTGCCGCCCGCCCAGCGGTAGACCTTGACTTTGTCGCGCACCTTCCCGCCAAGCAGACGGTAAATCGGTTGCCCCGCGGCTTTCCCCACGATGTCCCACAGAGCGATCTCAATTCCCCCAAGAGCGCTCATAAAATGGGCGCCGCCGTGGTAAAACGACTGGTCGTAGCAGCCGCGGACCAGCCGCTTCAGATCCCGCGCATCTTTACCAAGAAAGTAGGTGGAAAGCTCCTTGACAATGGCCTCAGCGCCATCGAGCTGCCCCTCGACCGTATACTCCCCAAAGCCCTCCAGCCCGCCGGCGATGATTCGCAAAAGCCCCCATCGCGGAGGAACCTGGAGAGTCTCGATTCGTTCAATCAAAAGGGGTACTTGGGTCATGAACTCTCTATTAAAACAGAAAGCCTGCCGCCCGGAGAGCAGCAGGCTGCATAAAGGCTTTAAGGGGAGGAGTTAGCTCAGGGTGAGACCGTCCAACCGGCCGCTCGCGTCGCCGAAGTGCTCGACGTGAACTCCCATGCAGTCCATCATCGTAAGGAAGAGATTCGACATCGGCGTCTCCTTCCGGTACACGATGCGCCTTCCCGGCCGGATGTAGTTGCCGCCGCGCCCGGCGATCAAAGTCGGCAAATCCTCGTGACTATGGCGGTTCCCATCCGACAGGCCGGCTCCGTAGACGATCATCGAGTTGTTGAGGATGTTCGAATCCCCTTCCTCGATCGCCTTCAGCTTGCCGATCCATTTCGCGAACTGCTGCATGTGGTAGCAGTTGATCTGCGCGACCTTCTCCATCATCTCCGGGTCGTTCTTATGGTGCGTGAGCGGATGGTGGCCGTCGGGGATGCCGATTTCCCGGTAAGGACGGGACGTGCCTTCGCGCGTCACAAGGAACGTCACGACCCGGGTCAGATCCGCCTGGAACGCAACAGTGATCATGTCGGTCATCAGACGGAAATGCTCCGCGAAATCCGCGGGTATGCCGTAGGGTTTTTCCATGCCGGGATCAATCTGCGCGTTGTCGTTCTCGGCCTTCTCAAGCTGCCGTTCGATTTCGCGAATGGAGGAGAGATACTCATCCAGCTTGCGCCTGTCGGTCGGCCCCAGATCCAACTGAAGCTTCTTCGTGTCACCGGATACGAAATCCAGAATGCTCCGCCGGAAGCGCGTTTGACGAGCCCGCGCTTCAGGACTGAGAACCGGGCCGCTGCCAAAAAGGCGCTCGAACAGCGCGCGCGGGTCAAGGATCGGCGGAAGCGGCTGGGTTTCGCTGCGCCAGGCGAGGTTATTCGTGTAGGCGCAGGAGTAACCCGAGTCGCAATCTCCGGCCTGCCGGGCATCTTCCAGACCGACCTCCAGCGACGCAAACCGCGTCAGATGGCCGATCTTGTTCGCCACAATCTGATCGCACGAGATTCCGGCCTTGATGTCGACCATCGTCTTGCGCGGCTGAACTCCCGTGAGATACGAGCCGCAGCACCGGCCATGATCGCCCGGACCATCCAGAAGAGCCCGCCCGTTGTTATGGGTTAAATTCGCAAGCAGCGTAATGTCGTTCTTAAAGGGCTCGAGCGGCTTCAGAATGCGCGGAAGCTCCTGCAGCTTGCCTTCATAATCCGGGTTCCAATGGCGCATGTCAATGCCATTGGGCACATACACGAAGGCCATCCGGATCGGGGTCTTCCCGGGTAGCTGGCTTGAGGCAAGGGCCGGGGTCATCGCATCGAGGACGGGAAGCGCGATCGCAGTTCCAAGTCCTCGCAGAATCGTTCGTCGGGGAAGAGCCTTCCGCGTGATCATCGTCGAGCTATCTCCTTGGCTTTTACCGCATTCTTCTCTTTCAAACCTTCTCCGCGCCGGGACTGGAACGGGAGGCTGTGCACAATCTCGTAGATCAGAGTCTGGAACCGGTAGCCGGATGCAATGACCTTCCGGTTGATCTCATCCACCGTCTTGCGATCAAACTTCTCCAGACCTCGCCCCAGCGCATATGTCAACATCTTCTCCACAAGGCAGCGGGAGAAATCGTTCAGCTCCGCCTTCAGCACAATCCGCATCTCCTCGGGAGTGCTGAAAGATTTCCCGTTCGGAAGCGTGCCGCTGGAATCCACCGGGAACTGGCCGTCCATCGTCCGCCACTTGCCAATCGCGTCGTAATTCTCCAGTCCGAAGCCGAGCACGTCCATCCGGCTGTGGCAGGAAGCGCAGATTGCGTTGCTACGGTGCTTTTCAAGCTGTTGGCGCAGCGACAGCGTGCTGCCAACCGCCTCCTCGTCCAAAGCCGGCACATCGGGCGGCGGCGGAGGGGGCGGCGCGCCAAGGATGTTTTGCAGGATGTATTTCCCGCGGATCACGGGAGATGTGCGGGTCGGATAGCTCGAGACGGTGAGCACGCTGGCGTGGCTGAGGATGCCCCCTCTCTGGGGAGTCGTGATCTCCACTTTCCGGAACTCCGGTCCTTCCACACCCTCGATCCCGTAATGCTTCGCCAGCCTGTCGTTCAGAAACGTATATTTGGCGTCCAGAAATTCGGAGAGCGGCCGATTCTCGCGCAGCAGATACTCGAAAAACATCCGCGTTTCTGCTTTCATCGCGTCCCGAAGGTCCGGTCCCCAATCCGGGAACTTCTGCGGGTCGGGCTTGACGCTATCCAGATTTCGCGTTTCGAGCCACTGTCCTGCAAAGTTGTCGGCCAGCGCAGCCGACCGCTCATCGTTGAGCATCCGCTTCACTTGCGCATCGAGCACGCCAGGAGCTCGCAGCTTCCCTGCTTCAGCTAAGCGGAGAAGTTCATCATCCGGCATGGAACTCCAAAGGAAGTAACTCAGCCTCGAAGCAAGCTCGATGTCGGAGATCGGGTGGATCTTTTCGGGATCCAAAGGATCAGGGTCTTTTTCGATGCGGAAGAGGAAGTGCGGCGAAACCAGCATCGCTGTGATTGCAAGCTGGATCCCCTGCTCCACGCTTTGCCCCTCCGCCTTGGCCAGATCCACAAACTTCAGGAGCGCATCGACCTCGGCCTTTGTCACGGGGCGGCGGTAGGCGCGGCGGGCAAGCGTCGAGATAATCTTCTCAACGCATCCCCTGCCCGATGCGGGGTCGCAAATCAAAATCTTCGTGCGGCTGTGGCGCTCCGTCTGAAGCGGAAACGGACCTACGAAGGTGATCGAGTCCAGATACTTATTGGTCTTACTGTTGTAGATTTCCTTCGGGCCGAGAGTTTTGACAAAGTCGTCATTAATAAAACCCGCTCGAAAGGTGTGGTCCCCTTCGGGTAGCGCCACGCGAATCTGCTCTTCCGAATAAGGATTGAAGTAAACCAAGTTGGACGGCTTCGTCTCGACAGTTTTTGTCAGCAGAAGCTTGCCGTCCATCCAGAATCCCATCGTGACGGGTTTTCCCTCCGGACCGCGCTGCCCTGGTAGGCCGATGCGGACAATATACTCCCCGTCCCACTCAATCCGGTGCGACGCTTCAATCGCGCTCACCGTTGGCCGGCGGATCGTCTTGTGCTTTGCGTGGTATTCGACTTCGATCGGTTTCGGCAGCGGGTCGGCGCCGATCGCCCTTGCCGCAATCCTCTCTGCCGCCGACACATACTTTTCCATCAGGACAGGCGAGATTGTGAGCACGTCGCCGATGTTGTCGAAGCCGTAGCCGGAGTCGTCGGTCGGAAAGTCTTTCTCAGCGCGGAAGTCCACGCCCAGCAGATCCCGGATCGTATTCGAATACTCAACGCGATTCAGGCGGCGCGCTGTCACACGGCCCGGATCCGGCTTGACGTTGCGATCTGCCTTCTCAAACTCTCCAAGTACGTAGCCGATAAGGGCGTCCGTCTGAGAAGCGGGCGGGCGAGGAACGCCTTTGGGCGGCATCTCTCCGGAACGAATCTTTTGAATCATGCGCTCCCAGTCCTCCCGGTGCTGAACGATGGAAGCGGGTTCCGTAAAAGGATGCACATTCAAGCCGCCGGAAGCGAGACGCTCATTGTGACAGGGAGCGCAGGTCGTCCTTAGAAAGGGGCGTACGTCTTTTTCGAAGCTGACGCCAGCCGAACGCGCGTTCGCCGCCTGCGCAAAGGCCGAGCTGGCGGCGCTCAGCAACAGGCTCGTCGCGGACAGGGCAGACACGAGTCTTTGAAGTACGAGGCGCATTCCGTCTACCTTTCTATAACGACAAACATTAAAGAAATGTTACTCCATTTCCGTCGGCTTACAGCATTTACTTTTACTTAGTTGTACCGGGAAGTTTTGGTGCGGGAGGTTTCGGAGGATCGGCCTGCCGCTGTTGCTGTTGCTGCTGCTGGCGGAATCGCGGCAGCCGTGGAACCGGCTTGGCGCTGGCAAGCGCGACATAGTCCGAGAGAATCCGCTCCTTCTGCGAGGGGTCGAGGATCAGGTACCGGTGCCTGCCCTCCGGCGAAGGCGTAAAGCGGGTGCGGCCATCGTCAAGTACGGTAATCGTGCCA
>JADGHK010000096.1 GCA_019686145.1 Bryobacteraceae bacterium
AGCTCCTTATGCAGGAACGCAAAAGCGAGCTTCCTGGCGTAAGGGCGGACGTCGAACGGTTCGTCAGGGCTGATGCCAGCGTGCGGACAAGCCGTGATGTTGCGGACGGTGTTGTAACAAGCCTCCCGGGTCGTAAGCCGGACATCGGCGAGAAGGTGCAGCAGATCCGGAACGCGCCGCAGCGGGACAAAGTGATACTGGACATTCTGCCGGGTCGTCAGATGGCCGCGCCCGCCGCCAAACTCGTCAGCGATGCGCGCCAGTTGCCGCATCTGATCGGACGTTACCGCGCCGCCGGGCACCTTGGTTCGCACCATGTGCACACCGCTCTGACGCTGTCCGTAGATCCCGCGCCTCAGCCGCGTCGCCCGAAACTGGTCCTCGCTCAGCCTGCCAGCCAGATACTCCTCCGCTTGCTGGCGGAAGAACTCGATGTCCTCCCGAACGATGCGGTCGTACTCGAGTTCGACGGTTTCCAGATCTATCGCAGCACCTTCACTCATGGCATTCTCCCTATTCTCTATAGAGAATACAGTATTGTATACAGGCTGGCAAGCCCGCGTATTCCCAACCGCGTCCCTACCATGCAGGCAAGCGGCGTTTAAGACGGACCGGTTTCAACCCGCGGCGGTCCGGCTCCTGCCTGGCGAATCCGGACCGGGCGGCTGGAGTCCTTGCAATCAGGCAGCGGCTGAACGGAGTAGTAGTTGAGCCCGTATCGCCAGTTGCGGTGGACGGAATCGACGCAGGTTTCAGAGGCCCGCCCGGATACTTCGCGCCAAAGCGATCTGGCCGAAACCAGCTCCTCCATCGCAGGGTAGGCGCGGACTTTGAGGTAAACCACTCCGACGGTGGCCAGGATCGCAAGAAGGGCCACGGCAGGCTTCGTATCGAGCCGGCGGACGAACAGAGCCACACCGGCGATCGGAAGCGCGGGCAGGACGGCGCTCCAATCGATCCCCGCCCGCGTCAGCCCGGACTGCAAAGCCCGTGGCAGGACGTCCGCGATGACGGGCAGCACCACCAGCAGAAGGGCGACGAGAGAAAGCGGCGTACGCGCCTGCTTGACGTGTTCCAGCCCGGCGCCGATCAGCACGGCGATCGCAGGCAGCAGAGGCAAAAGATAGCCTGGAAGCTTGTTCGTGGATGCGGAAAAGAAGGCGAAGCCGAAGGCAGCGACAGCCAGCAGGAACCGCAGGCGGACGTCCCGGAAGGGGCGGATCGTAGCGAGCAGCGGCGTCCAAGGGAAGAGCCCCCCGGCAAGGACCGGCAGGTAGAACCACCATGGCCGCTGGTGGAGAAGCTCCTCGCTCGCGAACCTTCCGAAATGATGCCGTACAAAGAATTCATCCACAAAGTCACGACCATGGCGCAGGATCATCAGGCCGTACCAGGGCAGCGCGACAGCGAAAGCCGCCAGGCCGATTCGCGGGGAGTCCCGCCAGCGCTCGCGGCCGAACCACAACAGCGGGGCCGCCAGCACCAAAGGCACCAGCCCTTTGGCGAGGATCGCCAGGCCAAGGAAAAGGCCCGCCAGCGGCAGCAAACGCCTGTCGCCACATTGCAGCCACGGCAGGCACAACAGCATCGCAGTCGAAAATGTGACAGCGAGGGGAAGGTCCGTTACACCCACCTGACTGTAGGCGAGCCAGCCTGCCGAAGTCGAAAGAATCGCGGCGGCGGTGAAGGCAACGGTGGAATCAAACTGCCGCCGAAGCCAGAGGAAGAAGAAGACGAGAAAGGCGACGCTCGAAAGAGCTACCGGCACGCGCGGAGCAAGATCGTCTCCCAGACCGGCCAGTTGCGCCGCGGCAACCATCCAATAAAGGAGGGCGGGCTTCTCAAACCATTCCTCTCCCCACAGGCGAGGCGTGATCCAGTCTCCGGAGACCGCCATTTCGCGGCCGATCGAGGCATACCTCGGCTCGTCGGGACCGAGGACGCCGACATCCTCAATGCCGAAGAAAAAAAGCAGGTAAACGGCGACGATAGCGGCCGGCCAGAACCGGATTCCGGAGGACACGTTCCAAGTATAATGTTCGCAATGCGTGCGATGGTTCTATGCGCCGGGCTTCTGCTGTGCCATGCGGCGAATGCCGATATTTCCCGCTGCGCATGCGATCCGGCTCAAGCAGAGACGATGCAGCTTCGAGAGTGCAGCTTGTGCCGGGAAGCGGAGAAGCACCCGGAGGATATTGAAGTCTTTTTCCTAAAGGACATTAATCCTCGGAAGCCGAACAGGTGGCTGGCTTTGCCAAGAGTGCACGGCCCGGGCGGTCACCACTTGCGCGACCTGACCCCAAAGCAACGGACGGCGCTCTGGACAGCGGCAATTCGTAAAGCGCAGGAACTGTGGGGTGACGAATGGGGTCTGGCCTATAATGCCGATACCGCCCGGACCCAGTGCCACGCTCACATTCATATCGGCAAACTGCTCAAGGGGTTGGCGCCAGGCAAGACAATGATCGTAGACGGACCCGCCGACATACCTCCCCTGGACGGCATCTGGGTCCATCCCCACGGGAAGAAGCTGATGGTCCACTACGGCGAGCGAATCACGGAGACAGCACTGCTGCGATGAGTTTAGTCGACATTTCTAAATTACCCACCGCGGAAAATTCCGCGATCCATCTGCATCCAAGCGACAATGTCGCCGTGGCGCGCGTGCCGCTTCAGCCGAATCAGCCGCTCAAAGTCGACGGTGTGTCCCTCACCGTCCTCGAGCCCGTGCCTGCCGGACACAAGGTTGCCTTCAAACCGATCGAGGCCGGAGAGCGGATCTATCGTTACGGCCAGGCCATTGGCAGGGCGCGTCAACGGATTGATGCGGGCCGGCACGTCCATACGCACAACGTCGCGTTTGAGGACGCGCCTCCCGAGTACATTCTTCCCGATAAAGAAATTCCCTTCCCCGAGCCGCCGCGCGACATGCCGACCTTTCTCGGCTACCCGCGGGAAGATGGCCGTGTCGGCACACGCAACTACATCGCGGTCGTGGCGGCAAGCAACTGTGCGGCGCACACGGCCGAATTGATCGCCAACAGTTATTGCGCGGAAGAACTGCCGCCAAACGTCGACGGCGTCGTCGCTTTCCCCCACGGCGAGGGATGCGGCCACACCATTGGCCCGGATACGGTCCAGCTCCAGCGGACACTTTCAGGCGTTCTGAACCATCCGAACGTCGCCGCTGCTGTGATTTTAGGACTGGGCTGCGAGGTAAACCAGATCGATCACTACCTTGGCAAGGGTGCTCCGCGGACGGACCGGCTGGTAGGAATGACGGTCCAGCAGAGCGGGGGCACGCGCGCGACGGTTGAGGCGGCGAGGCGGGAAATCTCCAGGATGCTGGAGCGGGCGTCGGCGGAGAAGCGCGTCGAAACACCTGCTTCGAAAATCTGCCTCGGCCTCAATTGCGGCGGCTCCGACTCCTTCTCCGGCATCACCGCGAATCCCGCTCTTGGCGTCTGCTCAGACATGCTTGCCGCTCTCGGCGCCTCCGCAGTCCTCGCAGAAACCCCTGAATGTTTTGGAGCCGAGCATCTGCTCGTGCAGCGCGCGCGGAACCGGCAGGTAGCGGAGAAGTTCCTCGGTTTCATCACGGGGTACAAGGCCTACCTCAGCCGCTTCGGCGGGAGCTTCGACGACAACCCCTCGCCCGGAAACAAGGAGGGCGGCCTGACGAACATCCTGGAGAAGTCACTCGGTGCAGCCGCCAAGGCCGGGACGTCTCCGATGACCGACGCCATCGACTACGCGGAACGGATCACCACTCCAGGCTTCAACTTCATGAATACGCCCGGCTATGATCCTGTTTCGCTTACGGGGCTCGCAGCCGGAGGCGTCAATGTGATCGTCTTCACTACGGGACGCGGCAGCGCCATTGGGTTTCCCACAGTGCCCGTCATTAAAGTAGCCACCAACAGCAACACCTACAGGCGTATGCGGGACAACATGGACATCAACGCCGGCCGAATTGCGGATGGAGAGGCTACGGTGGAACAGATCGGGCGGGAAATCTTTGATTTTCTCCTCAGGGTAGCGTCGGGTGAAAAGACATGCAGCGAACGCCTGGGGCACAAGGAGTTCGTACCGTGGCGGATCGGCCCGGTCCTCTAGGCTTCGCCAAAGCTTGTCTTCATTCCAACTCGGCAAAGCATCTACAGTCTGGGGACCTGTTGAGGAGGCCCCTTGCAGCGCCCTTTTGAGGCGCGGCACTGCGTGAGAGGAGGTCGCGATGCTGTATCGCGATCGGCGGCAGGCGGGAAAAATTCTGGCGACGTATCTGAAGGATCACGCGAACCGCGAGAACGTTCTTGTCCTGGGGCTGCCTCGCGGCGGAGTGCCCGTTGCATTTGAAGTCGCGCAACAGCTCCACGCTCCGCTTGACGTTTTTGTAGTTCGAAAATTGGGCGTGCCAGGCCAGGAGGAACTGGCGATGGGAGCCATTGCCAGTGGCGGCGTCCGCGTGCTGAATGAGAACGTGGTGCGCGCCCTGGGGATTTCGCCAGAAGCAATTGACGCCGCTGCCTCGCGCGAACAGCAGGAACTCGAGCGGCGCGAGCGGTTGTACCGTGACAACCGGCCAGCGCCAGTCATCCGGGGCCGTGACGTAATTCTCGTCGATGACGGCCTTGCAACCGGCGCCTCGATGCACGCCGCCGTCTCGGCTCTGCGCGCACTCGGCCCGGAACAGATCACGGTCGCAGTCCCGGTGGGCGCCGTCGATTCCTGCGAAGACCTGCGCAAGTACGCCGACGCGGTGATCTGCGCGAACATGCCTGAACCCTTCTATTCCGTCGGCACCTGGTACGACGATTTCAGACAGACCACGGATGAGGAGGTTCGCGAACTCCTCCGGAGGGCAGTGGAGCCTGCGAATGTACCATGAGAACCGCTGAATCCACCATCGAACGGCTAGTGCGGATCGAGGCGAGGGAAGCCGTCCTGCAAGGCGACCTTGCTACACCTTTTGATGCGACCGGTCTGGTGATCTTCGCGCACGGCAGCGGGAGCGGGCGTTTCAGTCCCCGGAACCGCCACGTAGCGGGACGCCTTCGCGAATCGGGCATGGCGACGCTCCTGCTCGATCTGCTGACCGAATCGGAAGAGCGCGTTGACGCATATACGGCGCACCTCCGGTTCGACATCCCATTGCTTGCGACGAGACTGATTGCGGCTACCGACTGGGCAAAGCAGCAAAAAGACATACAGTCCTTGCCGATCGGATACTTTGGGGCGAGCACCGGCGCGGCAGCGGCGCTCATCGCCGCCGCGGAACGCCCCCGGGAAGTGCGGGCAGTGGTTTCACGGGGTGGGCGGCCGGATCTGGCCGCCGGCGCTTTGGAAAACGTCCAGGCCCCGACGCTGCTGATCGTCGGAGGGCGAGACCTGCAAGTGCTCGAACTGAATCGACAGGCGTACGACAGGATGCGCGCCCCCCGGAAGCTCGAAATCGTCGAAGGCGCCACCCATTTATTCGAGGAGCCCGGCGCGCTCGAAGAGGTCGCCCGCCTGGCTGCGGAATGGTTCAAGCAGCACTTGAAGCCTTCTGCGTAAGGTTTCGTCCCGTGCAGAGATTGCTCTGCAAGATACAATAAAACATATGCGTCGCCTCTCCGTTGGCCTTCCCCTCGTGCTCTGTCTGGGCATGGTGGCCCTCCTCGCCCAGAAGAAGACAGCAGCTCCTCAAAATCCGGCCCCGGCATCGTCTCAAGCAGCCCCTGCTGCAAAAAGCGCCTTGGACAAAGCCACTCTCGAAGCATACGTGAGGCACCTGTTCCTCTGGGGCCCGCAGATCAATGTGGCTGTGGGCGACCCAAAGCCGGCGCCGCTTCCCGGCTTCTATGAGATCACTGTGACTGCCACAGCCGGTCCAGCCTCTCAGCAGGAAACTCTCTACGTGACAAAGGATGGCCAGAAGGTCGTGCGCGGGAATGTGTACGATATCGCCTCCAATCCCTTTCAACCGGAGATCGACAAGCTGAAGACTGAGTTCCAGCCAAGCTTCGGCGCTCCGGGCGCTCCGGTCGTGATTGCGGTCTTCAGCGACTTTCAATGCAGTTATTGCAAACAGGAGGCAAAGGTTCTCCGCGAGAACCTGAAGGCGACCTTCCCTAACGAAGTGAGGGTTTACTTCAAGGACTTCCCGATCGATCAGATCCACCCTTGGGCTCGGCCGGCCGCCATCGCCGGACGCTGCATCTTCCGCCAGAATCCCGCCAGCTTCTGGGATTACCACGACTGGATCTTCGAGAAGCAGGAAGAGATTACCCCCGACAACCTGAAGAGCAAAGTCCTCGAGTTCGCGAAAGCGAAGAATCTCGACGACTTTATGCTGGGGCAGTGCATGGATTCGAAGGCGACAGAAGGGGACATCAATCAATCGATTGCCGAGGGACGGGGGCTTCGAGTGGATTCGACGCCCACTTTATTTATCAATGGCCGCAGAATTCCGGGATCGGTCGGCTGGCCGCAGCTTCGCCGGATCGTCGAGATGGAGCTCGACTACCAGAAGCAGCATGCCAACGCCGGCGAGAAATGCTGCGAGCTGAAGCTGCCAACGCCTTTCAGAAACTAGCCTGCCCGCGGAAGGCCCGATAGGACAGAAGCACCTCCATGCGTTGCAAGCGCTCCCAACTTAAATTCCTTGTCCCGCTATGCCTGATCCTGGCCAGCTCCCTTGCCGGGGCGGGAATTAATCCGGACAGATACGTCGAACACGTCAAATACCTCGCTTCAGACGAGCTCAAAGGACGCGGCACGGGAACACCAGGTCTGGAAAAAGCCGCCGCATATATCGCGGAGCAATTTCGCAAGGCCGGATTGCAGCCTGCAGGCGGCAAGGGCTATCTCCAACCTTTTCCCGTGACTACCGACGCTCGCCTCGGAGCCAGGAACCGCCTGGCGGTCACGGAGGGCGGCCAGGTTCGTCAGCTTAAGCTCAACGACGATTTCATTCCGTTCAACTTTTCCGCCAGCCGCACCGTCTCCGGCCAGCTGGTCTTCGCCGGATACGGGATCACTGCTCCGGAGTATAACTACGACGACTACGCGGGCATCGACGTCAAAGACAAAATCGTGATCCTGCTGCGGCACGAGCCGCAGGAGTTCGACGAAAACAGCGTCTTTGCGGGAAAAGCCTACACGCAGCATGCGCAGCTCGAGGCAAAGGGAGTCAACGCGAAGATGCATGGAGCCCGGGCTGTGATCTTCATCAATGATCAGCCCGCTCATAGCGGCGACTCAGACTCTCTGGACAAGTTTGTGAAACACGTTGGGCCTGCCAGTCCCGGCATTCCGTTCGTTCAGATCAAAGTCGGGACCGTAGCGGAATGGCTCTCCAAATCCGGCCACGATCTGCGCGACATTGTCGAGTCGATTGACAAGGACTTGAAGCCTCAATCCTTTCCTCTGCCGGCCGACCTCCGGGTGGAGCTTACGGTAGACGTCACCCGCGACGTGAAGACGGTCCATAACGTCGTGGGATATCTTCCCGGGGAAAGCGACGAGTACGTCGTCATTGGCGCCCACTACGACCATCTGGGACTCGGGGAGCAATTTTCGATGGCTCCCTCCATGGCGGGGACGCCTCATCCGGGCGCGGACGACAATGCCTCCGGAACCGCTGGCCTCATCGAATTAGCGCAATGGTTTGCCCAGCAACCGAAGCAGCGCCGGGGAATGCTCTTCATCGCCTTCGCTGCGGAGGAACTGGGCCTGCTCGGATCCGGCTACTACGTGAACAACCCCAGGTATCCGCTCGAAAAGGC
>JADGHK010000097.1 GCA_019686145.1 Bryobacteraceae bacterium
ATTGGGGCCGGGCTAGGGTTGATTGCCTTGCGCAAAGTGCTCGTCCGTAGCTAGTTAGACTCTCTTATCTCCTCTACCCTGCCAGGTTTCCTGGCAGGGTTTTTTTGTGACAACTTACTCTTTCGTTATGGACGTACTAGGAGTTCTAGAACTTGCTGGGTTGTTTGAGAGTTATTTGTATAAGAGAAAGGCGGCGCTTACCTGCTCCAGTTGAGCGTGACATTCTCCCCGCGTGCCTGTCCATTCAGGCTGACCTGGTCAATCTCCCGCCTGCGGTCCAGCTGGATGGTCATCTCGCCGCGCATGTCGCGGACGGTATTACTCGAGACTACGTCGGCCTGGATGATGCTGTTTCGACGGTCGGTGACCCTGCCTGTGAAGGAGATGCGACGGCGGCGGTCGGTCTCGAAAGAGGCCGTGACGGTGCCGTCGCTGTCGATGACAATCTCCGCATCGTCGATCGCCTCGCTGCGTTTCCCGGACCGGGCGTAAGTTCCGCTGCCGCTGCCCCGGTAGCGAATCGTCGCCTCGGGAGCGTCACCACTGCGAAAGTCTCGCCTCGGACGGGAGGGCCGGCCCCATCCTTCATTGCCGGTGATATCCCACGTCAGGCGAAAGTGGTATCGGTCGTCGCCGCCGCTGCCGTCGCGGATCCGCACCACCGCCCGGTAACTATTCCTTCTGGAAGGTTCGGCGAGGAGCTTCATATCTCCGCGTCCGTCGTGCTTCTCGAACCGGAAATTCTGTACGTCGCCGCGAGGAAGGGGTTCGTTGCACTCAGACCCTGCATCCTGCGCGTCTCTGCCGGCGATGGTGCGAACGAATACGTGCGATCCCTGTACTGAGACCTCGACCTCGTGATCCACCCGGAGGCGAATATCGCACTGCCCTTTGCCGAAAGGGACGTCGTTGCGCGTCATCCTGCTCACCGTGAAGCGCGTATCGGCCACGGCTGGCAGCGCGCAGATCAGTGCGAATAGTCCCGCAGTAGCGTGACGGGTCACGAGAAGGTGCTTCATGTGATACAGGATGCGTTATTTCTGTTTCCGGTTCCAAGGACGGTGTTAACCCTGAACGGGCCGGCTCTCCAAATGCGGGCTGCGAGCGCCGATCCATTGCAGCACGGGCGTGGTCATGAGCGTTGTCACAAGAGCCATGGCCACCATCATCGAAAAGAGGGTGGGCGAGATGATGCCAAGGTCCAGACCGATATTCAGAATCACAAGCTCCATCAAGCCCCGTGTGTTCATGAAGGTTCCGATGACCGCCGCCTCACGCCAGCTCAGTCCCGAGATCCGCGCCGCCACGGCGGATCCCCCCAGTTTGCCGGCTACGGCAACGGCGGTGATCAGCAGACAATAGAACCACATTTCCGAGTTTTGAATCGAACCAAGGCTTGTCCGCAGTCCGGTGAAGGCGAAAAAGATCGGCAGAAAGAGAACAACGGCAATGGAGTGCAGCTTCTCTCTTACCTGGAGAAGGAAACCCTCGTTTTTTGGAAGCATGGCGCCGAAGAGGAACGCTCCGAACAGAATGTGCACGCCGAGCCATTCCGTGACGGCGGCCGATGCCAGCAGGAACAGCAGAATGAGTCCCGTCATGTCGTCCGAGACTCTGCCCCGCTTGCGGTAGGCCGTCTCGAAGCGCCGCAGAAGGCGCCGCACCACACTAAACATGAGAAGCACGAACAGCGTCAGCCCGCCCATCGTTGTCCAGAGCGAGACCGCCGCCTCGTTTGCTCGAACCATGGCAAGAATGTAGGCGAGAATACACCATGCCGTTACGTCATCGACGGCAGCGCATGCCAGCGTGACTGTTCCGACCTTTGTGCGGAGCAGATTGCGCTCTGACAGGATCCGGGCAAGCACCGGAAAGGCAGTGATGCTCATCGCTGCGCCGATGAACAGTGCAAACTCGGTAAAGCTGACGCCTTGCTCTGCAAGACGCGGATAGAGATACAGCGCCAGCAGAGCGCCTAGCAGGAAAGGGACGCTGATGCTGACGTGGCTGATAAGAAAGGCTGCGTGTCCCTCCTTGCGCAGCATCCGCGGGTCGAATTCCATCCCGACCATGAACATGAAGAGCAGCAGTCCCACCTGACTCAATGTCCCGAGGTGTCCGAGGCTGCCGGGGGGAAAAAGAGCGTGATACAGTTGCGGCGCCCATACGCCAAGGAAGGATGGCCCGAGCAGAATTCCAGCCGCCATCTCACCGACAACCTGCGGCTGCCCGATCCGGCGCGCGATCATGCCCGCTGACCGTGCCGCAACTACAACGATGGCGATTTGCAGCAGGAGAATGACGAGGTTCAGAACAGAACCGCCGATGCCGCTACCGGCCGCGTCGCGAGCAAGCGCAGGAATCTCTGTTGTTGCGAGGGAACTGGCGCCGTACTCCAGAATCGCTGCGAGAGCGAGGATTGGCGCCCCGACCATGAGGGCGTATCCGAGGATCCATCTGCGGTTCGGCACGACCCAGGACCCCACTGTCAGAGCCAGGAGCGATGGCTGCGTCAAGAGGTCCTCCTTAAGCTGCGGGTTCGGTGCAAACGACGCATGCTGTGAGACATTCCGGCTTCAGCATAAGGCAGGTCAGGGGGGCATCCTATACCCCCGACCCGGGAGTTGTCGCGGAAAAGAGGAGTAGAAGATTTCTTGCCTGACCGCAAGGTAAAAACCCGCTGCAACCTGTTGTGACAGCAAGCTCCAATCCGGTTCGTGCTACAACAGAAGCTTTGGGAGGCTTCATATCGTCAAGATCTGTGTGCTCGCCAGCAGCAGCTCCGGCAACTGCACATTTCTCGGCACGGAACGCACCCGGATTCTCATCGATGCGGGTCTGAGCCGCCGGGAAACGTTCGCGCGTCTGGCGGCGATTGGCGAGGACCCCGGCAAGCTCGATGCGATCGTCGTGACGCACGAGCACTCCGATCACGTCGCCGGTCTCGTTGCCTTGGCGCGCCCGTCCAAAACCGGGCGGCGGTTGCCTGTGTATCTGTCAAGGCTCACTGCGCCGGCAATTTCCTGGGAGTCCTGCGAACCGCACGTCGAGACTTTTCAAGCTGGCGCCAGTTTCACGATCGGCGATATCACGATCGAAAGCTTTACGATCCCTCATGATGCCGTGGATCCTGTCGGATTCACCTTCCGGGCTGAGGGCGTAAAAGTCGGGGTTGCGATGGATATGGGCTATATGCCCGATTCCATTAAAGTCCACCTGCGATCGTGCGATTTTCTGATCCTTGAATCAAACCACGACGTCGAGATGCTGAAAGTGGGGCCGTATCCGTGGTCGCTCAAACAGCGCGTGATGGGGCGAAAGGGGCATCTTTCGAACGACACGGTCTGCGACTACATCGCCGAAAATCTTGACGGGACCACGGGGACTCTCGTTCTCAGCCACTTGAGCGAGCAGAACAATCATCCGGAGATCGTGCGTCTGGTGGCGTCGCAGGCGCTCGAGCGCCGCGGCCTGAAGACCCGTCTGGTCGTCGCTGAGCCTCGCCTGCAAACCGAGGTATTTCGACTCTGAGGGCCGCGCGGCCCGCTTGGATTCCAGTTTATGATTGCCCGCTACACCAGGCCCGAGATGGGCCGCATCTGGAGCGATGAGAATAAGTACCGTCAGTGGCTGGAGGTGGAATTAGCCGCCTCGGAGGCGCTGGCCGAACTCGGAGAGGTGCCGAGGGAAGCGGCCGCGCTCCTCAGAGCCCATGCGGGATTCCGTGTCGAGCGCATTCTCGAAATCGAGCGCGAGGTCAGGCACGACGTCATCGCCTTTACGACTGCTGTTGCCGAAACGATGGCCGCCGCCGGACATGCCGAAGCATCGCGCTGGCTGCACTACGGATTGACCTCGAATGATGTGGTCGATACCGCTCAGGCGCTTCAGGTCAAACAGGCTTCGACGCTTCTGCTCGAGTCGCTGGACAGACTCACCGAAAGCCTCAAAAGCCGTGCCATGGAGCACAGGCACACCATACAGGTCGGACGGACGCACGGCGTTCATGCAGAGCCGATTACGTTCGGCCTGAAACTCGCGCTGTGGTATGACGAGGCGCGGCGGAACCAGCAGCGCCTTCAGGCCGCAGCCGAGGAGATGCGCGTGGGGAAGATCTCCGGCGCCGTTGGCACGTTCGCTCATATCGGTCCCGAGGCGGAAGAACGAATCTGCGAAAAGCTTGGACTTCGGCCAGCTCCGGTCAGCTCGCAGGTCCTGTCAAGAGACCGCCATGCTAACTACCTCTCGGTTCTGGCTCTGATTGCCGCGCTCTGCGAGAAGATCGCCCTGGAGGTGCGGCACTGCCAGCGTACCGAGGTTCGCGAGCTGGAAGAGCCTTTCGCCGCGGGCCAGAAAGGCAGCTCGGCGATGCCCCACAAGCGGAATCCCGTCACAGCGGAGCAGATCTGCGGGCTGGCGCGCGTGGTGCGCTCGAATGTGCAGGCTGCCTACGAGAATATCTCCCTCTGGCATGAGCGTGATATCTCCCACTCGTCCGTGGAGCGGGTCATCCTGCCGGATTCTACGATCCTGGTTGATTATCTGCTCGCCAAAACGGAGTGGCTCGTGAGCGGGATGCTGGTGAACGCGGAACGGATGAAGCGGAATCTCGAGTCGACTCGCGGGCTGATCTTTTCCGGGCAGCTTCTGTTGGACCTGGCGGCGGCAGGAATGCTTCGCGAGCAGGCGTATCGGGTGGTGCAGGCGCACGCGATGAAGGCATGGCACGAGGATGGTGATTTTCGGGCGGCGATTGAGGCGGATCCCGAGATTGCCCGCTACCTGAGCCGCGATCAGATCGCCGAGGCGTTTTCGCTCGAGAGACAACTGCGCAACGTCGACAAGATTTTCGAACGCGTTTTCCAATAGTTACCACTGTAAATACAAACGCCTGCGGACCTGTTTCTACTGCTGTAGTGGCAAATTCTGGGATTGTTTTGTGACAGTTTGGGTTACACTGGAAGCGACGTGAGACCGACCGAGCAGTTTGTGGATTCTGTTGAGTTTACGGAGGAGGCCGAGAAAAGGCCTTTAGCGCTGGCGCGAGTGCTGCTGGCGGACGACAATCCCGCTTCCCGATTAACCTTGCAGACAGTCCTGCAGGCTGGCGGTTATCATGTTGACACGGTTGCCTCGGCGGCGGAAGCCGTTGAGCGGCTGGAAGAGCACGAGTATGAGCTTGTGCTCAGTGATCTGAGCATGGAGATGCCCGAATCCGGGCTGAAGGTCCTGGCTCATGCCCGGATGATGCGCTACAAGCCGGCTACTGCGCTCATCACCACGTATCAGAATGACAGCATTCAGCCCGATTGGGCCGTGGGCGAGCGCGAGCTTCTGATTGAGCCGGAGGATGTCCCGGAACTGCTTGATAAGGTTGCGAATCTGATCAGCGAACGGGCGTTGAAGCGCGTCCGCCGGGAACTCCGTCTTGCCGGCGAACGGCTTGCGGGTTAAGCCCTCTAATCGCCTGAGACACGGCGCTCGGCAAGCCTTCCACTCGCAGCCCAGCCGCGAAAGCCGTCCACCCAGTTCCTGAAAGACGCTTTCCACTTTGTCTGGGCAATTGAGAGCGCAAGCATTGCCAGAATGACGACAATCGCAACCGCCACCGTCTGCGGAACTGTCAACGATTCTTTCCAGCTTCCCATCCAACGGCCATACACCAGTTCGATGTGGACCCAGTAGACGATGAGCGAGGTCGTCCCTAACTGGCGTACCCAGCTCCACCTCTGGACAGACTCCTGCTGGCACCACAAATAGGCGAAGGCTGCGATGAGAAGAATCACCCCGACCTTAATAAACACGAGCGACGGGCTGTTCAGCCAGAACTCCGATTTTTGATAGAGAGAGTACGGAATTTCCGCAAAATAGCGGCCGCCAAGGATCAGGCCGAAGCCCATGATGGCCGCCCATTGCATGAGTCTCGCCAGATCCACGGGCTGGGGGAGGCGCAGCAGGCTCCCGGCGCTCACGCCGAAGGCGACGAAGGCGGCCCAGGGGAAGAAACTGAATGTCTGATAATCCGGGACGAGGTAGGCCGCCAGGAAAGGATGGACGGATGACCAGTCCAGGTTCGAGATGATGGGCGACGCCGCGGCGATGCCAATTCCCGCAAGGAGGGCGACGGGCACGCGCTCCGCCGCGGTGAATACTCCCGTCAGCGACATCACTCCAACCGCAAGCGCCATGCAGTTCAGGATGTCCACTTTGAAGAGGTCCGTCCACGGGCTGTGCGGCCACCCGAAAGCCCACAGTTGGAGCCGAAAGAGAAACGCAAGCGTCAGAAGATACCCGGCGCGCCGAAGCGCCGCGCGGACACGGCCCAGCGGCGGGATCCCTTGCCGTGCGCGGCTCTCCAGGAGGAAAGCCAGGGTGACCCCGGTGAGAAACAGAAAGATCGCAGGCGTGATCCCGCCTACGAACTGGGACAGGATATAGGGAGCATCCTGTCGAAGTTCTTTCGCAGTGAGCGAATGAAAGACGTGGCCTTGCAGCATGATCAGGGCTGCAAGACCTCGGGTCCAGTCGAGAAAGGCCAGGCGCCCTGGAGAGTGAGTTGGTGGCTGAGGTGCGCGAGGCATCGACAGGAGTTATCTACCGCTGCGGGTATTCCTTCTTGACATTCTTCGGCAATTTTAACTTCACGCTGTCTGCCGTCACGTTGGGATTCAGCTTGATGTCTGAATACGTGATCAGGTAGTAATCCTTGGACGGCTGATAGATTTTCTGCTGAACCGGGTGTCCTTGTTCGGAAATCCACAGCTCCACCCGGGCAATGTGCCGGAGTGCTTCCTTGGATTTCGGCACGAGTTCCAGGCGTGAAGCAGGCGTGCCTTCCACGACATCCTCTCCGACGTACTTCACGTCGTAGTGGCGCAGAAGCTCGGGAGTAGACGTTCCAAAGCCCAGCAGCAGAGCCTGGTCAATGAGCGCTCCCTGCTTACCCAGGTCGTACTCCTGCACGGTGTTGATCTTCGGATAGAAGATCTGCCACTTGCGATTCATGTACGAGACCGACTTCTGATCGGGCTCGCGAATCTCAACGAGCATCTGAACGTCGCGCGGCTTCGGACGGCGTATGAGAATGGTGCCGCTCTCCGAGGTTGTCTCGTTAAGAACAGCGGTGAAGCTTACGCGCCGGAGATTTGCCGAAAGCGCATTGAACTTCGCCGCTGACTGATCCATCCTGGCCAGCACGGCATCAATTCCGTTTGTGGCTGTAAATCCCGTAAGGGAAAAGGCGCAAACGAGCGCGGGTGCAATTAGAAAGGAAAAACGCATCAGGCTTCCGTTCCGCAGTGCCGTCACGGTCGGGTGTAGGCCATGAAGCCTCGAAGTTCATTGTCAGAGTCGACGAGTGGTTCGAGCCGAACGAGGCGCTGGCGCTTCTCCCGCCGGATCACGTCGCTGGCTTTCTCGAATCGCTTCTCTTCCGATACGCCGGCAAGCAGGCTGGGCTCTACCCAGTGCACGCTTGTTCCGGCCTCAGCCGGAAGGGTGACTACGCCGCTGTTCGGTTGCCGGGGGCGATCCCGGAACCATTCCCGAGGCGTGAGAAACACAAAGGCGAGGATCAGTATGACCATCACGTCGTACTGCCAGCTTGCTCGAGGATAGTCCCACAATACGAAGCGCTTCATTCCATCGCCCGAATACACAACCAGCTTATCACGATCACGCTGGGAGTTCCGCGTCGGCGCTGCTTTGCAAGTTAGACGAATTCCGGCCTATGTATCGTTTCCTGAAGCTGTCTTTACCTGG
>JADGHK010000098.1 GCA_019686145.1 Bryobacteraceae bacterium
CGAGGCAACTTGCGCAATCAAGCGGGTGGGGTATGCGTTTTGAGAGCACGAACGTCGCACTGAAGGAGTGGGCGTCCGTAGTAGCTGCCCTTGAAGCCGGCCGCCAGATCCTTCTGCTG
Organism: Bryobacteraceae bacterium; assembly: GCA_019686145.1. GTDB lineage: Bacteria > Acidobacteriota > Terriglobia > Bryobacterales > Bryobacteraceae > JADGHK01. The sequence goes on from JADGHK010000098.1 coordinate 120, forward strand.
CGCAAAGGCGGTATCGTCGAAGGCCGCCGGGGTTTTGAGCTCCGGCACCAGCAATTCCTTTTCTTCCCCACCTTCGAACATCAGCACGCCGACTTACTGAAGCCCGGGTTTGCCGTGCCTGAGCCTCCTCGCGAACGTGTCCTGGTGCTTCGCTCCGGAGCCACCGTCGACAGCCTCCTGACAGCACCGCCTCTCCCGGAAGATCTCGCCGCAATCGATTCCCTCCACGTGTGGAATGACAGGTTCATCCGGCAGCGTTACGCCTATCGCCCGGACCTCCCTCTGCGGCTCGTGCTGCTGCGCGTCTGGCGATTACGCGAGCCCGTCGAGGTACCGCTGCGGGACGCTTATGCCGGGTGTAAATCCTGGGTAAACCTCACCGAAGAGATTTCACTCACAGACAGGCAGTTTGTGTTGGACGAAGAACAGTTCCTGCGGGAACGCGACCGGATCATGCATCTTCTGGCGATGAGAGGTCCGGTGAACATGGCAAACTAAGGCTATACCCAAATGCGCCTCTTAGTAGTAGAAGACGAGAAGCGAATTGCTGATTTTCTCAGCCGCGGACTCGAGAGCGCTGGCTATGCGGTCGACGTTGCCGACGACGGCAAGACGGCCATCAGCATGGTCCACGCGACAGATTACGATCTGATCATCCTCGATCTCATGCTGCCCGATCTGGACGGCCTCGCCGTCCTCGAAAAGATCCGGAACCGAAAGGTAAATCCGCCGGTGCTCATCCTCAGCGCCCGCGGCGCAGTCGACGATCGAGTGAAGGGACTGGAGCTCGGGGCAGACGACTATCTGGTGAAGCCCTTCGCTTTTGTGGAATTGCTTGCCCGGGTCCGCGTCCTCCTGCGGAGGGGACAGCCCACGCCGGAGAAGCTCCAGGTGGGTGACCTCCATCTCGATTGCATCCGGCGCAAGGTAACTCGCGGCGGTGAGCCGATCGATCTGGCCCCCAAGGAGTTCAGCATTCTCGAATACATGATGCGGAATCACGGGCGCCCGCTCAGCCGCACCATGATCGTCGAGCACGTTTGGGATATGGATTACGACGGTCTGACCAATATCGTCGACGTGTATATCCGGCATCTGCGCAGCAAGATCGATGATCGCTGGCCGGTGAAGCTGATTCACACCATCCGGGGAATCGGCTACATGCTGGAAGCGAACGAGAAGGCTGCGGAAAAGTAGTTTCCGCTATCCAAATCGTCAGAAGCCGATGAGAACGCCAGCCAACAAGGAACCGGGGCCTTTACCCGCGTGGAAGCGGATTCCGCGAGGGCTTCGGTTCCGCCTGGCGTTGAGCTACGTCTTCTTCTTCGCACTCATCCTCGCTGGAATCGGCGTTGTCTTTCGACAGACCCTGGCCACGACGCTCCAGGATCATGCACGCGCAATGCTGGAGGAGGATTGGGCAGCCGTAAGGGCCTACCTCCGCATTGAACGCCGCGGCAACCGGATGGAACCCGTCTGGTATTACGACAAGAACGATCCGGACGAAGCGTTCTTTGTCGAGCGGCTCAAACGCGTGTTTATTCTGGCGGATGCCGAAGGTCGCATTCTCGAAATTTCCACCGGATACCTTTCGCTTGGCCCGGAAACGCCCGAGACGATCCGAAAGGTGATGGATGAAGGCGCCGACGTCTGGAAGGTCCGCCTTACGGGCCACGGCCTTCCGTACCTCGTCCGGTTCGGCACCATTCTGGACGAACGGCGGCGGCCCTATTTTATGGCCATCGGGCGTCCGATCACCGACAGCGCAGGCATTCTTTCCAGCTTCACGTGGGAATATCTGGCGCTCGCACCCTTCCTGCTGGTGAGTTCCGCGGTCATCGGATGGTTTTTCGCCAGGCGGGCGTTGCAGCCAGTGAACGCGCTTGCCGAAACGGCAGGGAGGATTTCAGCCTCGAACATGAATCTGCGCATTCCCCAGCGCGGGGCGGAGGACGAACTCGACAACCTGATCGCGACGTTCAACAGCATGATGGATCGCCTGAACGCCTCACTCCAGCAGTCACGGCAGTTTTCCGCCGATGTTTCCCACGAGATCCGCACGCCGCTCACCTCGATCCGAGGCCAGTTGGAAGTAGCGCTGCTCACCTGCCAGACTGCCGAGCAATACCGGGAAGCAATCCTCAATTCGCTTCAGGATGTGGACCGCCTCGCCCAGATCGTCAAGACCCTGCTGTTGCTGTCGCAGGCTGAGGCCGGACACCTCGTGTTGCAAAAGGCCGCCATCGACCTGTCGGCGCTGACTCGGGACCTGGTGGCCGAATTCCAGATTCCGGCCGAGGAGGCGCGCGTAAGCCTGCACGCGGACTTGCCGGATGAATGCGTCATTGAAGCGGACCGCGTGCAGATCGAACGCCTTGTCAGTAACCTTCTGTCGAACGCCGTCAAGTACACGCCGGCAGGCGGCACGGTTCGCGTGTCGCTGCAGCGGCGAGACCGCTGGGTGGAGATCGAGGTAGCGGACACTGGCATCGGGATTCCAAAGGATTATCTGCCCCATATCTTTGAACGCTTCTTCCGAGTGCCCAACTCCGATCCCACATCGGAGAGGGGCCTGGGGCTTGGACTGAGTTTCGTGAACTGGATCGTCAAGGCGCACGGCGGACGGATCAACGTCGAAAGCGAAGTTGGCAAAGGCAGCCGGTTCACGGTTGGCCTGCCCGCAGGCGCTCATCAATCGACAAACGACACCGCCCCGCTGGCCACCCGGCCCGCGTAAGCCGGGAGCCTGCGCAAGCATGCGCTATCATGGACCGTAAGGGTCTTCGGGACACTAAACCGGATGTTAATCACAGTTTCCGGCGAACCGGGGTGCCGTCATGAGGAACTGGCCCGATTGCTGGCGCAACGGCTTCGGGCGGAGTTGATCAACGAATCCCGCCTCCTGGCGCTCGTCGAAGAGGAATACGGCTCCGATGAGCGAATTCCCGACAGGGCGTTCCCTCTCGCCGCTGCTTCCGTCCTCCTGCGTCTTGCGACCGAACACCCTTTGGTTGTCAGTGTGAATGGCGCGGAACTCCTGCTGAAGTTCCCCTTTGTCCTGAAGGTTCACATTACAGCATCGCGGGCGTACCGGGCCGGGACGCTCATGATAGACCACAGCCTGGAACGCCAGGCAGCGTTACAGTTGCTGCGTCAGATGGAAGCGGAAAGGAAAGCGGAGCGGCGGCGCCGCTTCTCGCGATCCAGTTCCCCGCCCCATCTGTTCGATCTGGTCTTGAATGCCGAAGGCATGAACGCAGACCAGATGGCGAGCTTTGTAGAAACGGTTGCGGTCGAACGCGGCCTGCAGAACACTGCTCTACTCTCCCGCGAGCTCGAATCCCAGCAGCAGTTTCGGCTGCAGGTTCAGCTTGCGCGGCTCGGCATTCACCCGAAAGGCAAGGCCAGCCTCAAGAAGCGTCCCTTCATGCACCCCAGCGAGGAGATTTTCGCCAACCTGCTTGACTTTTACCGGATCGAGTGGCAGTACGAGCCGCGCAGCTTTCCGATCCAATGGGACGACCGCGGCCAGGTCCAGGCGGCCTTCACTCCGGACTTCTATCTTCCGGAATTTGACTTATACGTTGAACTTACTACGATGAAGCAGTCTTTGGTAACTAAGAAGAATCGCAAGGTGAAGTTGCTGAAGAGCCTCTATCCGGACATCAATATCCAGGTATTTTACGAGAAGGATTTCCGGGATCTCATTTTTAAGTACGGGTTGGCCGAGCAAGCCCTCAAGGCATGAGCAAGCCCCTTCCGCCTTGCATCGAGCGCATTCTCTTTACGGAAGAGCAAGTGCAGGAGAGAGTGCGCGAAGTGGCTGCTTCGATTTCCGAAAAGTACCGCGGCCGCGAGCTGAAGCTGATCGGGGTGTTGAAAGGTTCCGTCTTCTTCCTTACCGCGCTTGCACGCGAGCTCGACATTCCCGTGAAGATTGATTTCCTCGCAATCTCCAGCTTCTCGAACCGTGCATCCGGGTCGGGAGTTGTTCGCATCTCGAAAGATCTGGACGAGTCGATTGAGGGTGAGGATGTGCTGCTGGTGGAAGATATCGTGGATACGGGCTTCACAGCCAGGTATCTGCTCCAGACGCTTGCGAGCCGCGGTCCCAACTCTCTCTCTTTATGCACTCTGCTCGACCGGACAACCCGGCGGATCGTGCAGATCCCGGTCGAGTTCCGGTGCTTTGAGATTCCCGACCGCTTCGTCATTGGCTGCGGGCTCGATTACAAGCAGCTCTACCGGAACCTTGGATTTCTGGCCGTCATGAAGCCCGAACGGTAATTGGAAGTCACGGTACAATGAGGGCTTCACGAAAGATTTCAGCATGCCCGGAGCCCTCGACACTTACGTACGGAACCAGGAAGCGCGCCTGCTCGAAGAACTGAAGGAGTTTCTCCGCATTCCCAGCATCAGCACGCTGCCCGAGCACAAGGGCGACGTCGAAAGGGCCGCGCATTTCGTCGCCGAGAGCCTCCGAGCCGCGGGTCTCGAGCACATCGAGGTCATTCCGACCGAAAGACATCCGCTCATCTACGCGGACTGGCTTCATGCTCCCGGCAAGCCCACGGTCCTTTGCTACGGGCACTATGATGTGCAGCCAGCTGACCCGCTCGAACTCTGGCAAACTCCGCCGTTTGAACCCTCCATTCGAGACGGAAACATCTATGCGCGCGGGGCATCCGACGACAAGGGTCAGATGTACACGCACATCAAGGCCGTCGAGGCTCTGCGCGCTGTCCACGGAACCCTTCCCGTCAACGTGAAATTTCTCATCGAGGGCGAGGAAGAGATCGGCGGAGCGTCGATCTCCCAATATGTAGAGAACAATCCGGAGAAGCTGAAGGCCGATGTTGCCCTGGTCTCCGATACATCGCTTTATCAGGAAGGGATTCCGACTCTTTGTGTCGGCCTGCGCGGACTGGTGTACCTGGAGGTGGAAGCCACTGGACCCGCTCGGGACCTCCACTCGGGCCTGTATGGCGGCGCCGCTCCCAATGCGGTTTATGGATTGATTGAGCTGCTCGCAAAGGCCAAGGACTCCGAAGGCCGCATTCGAATTCCCGGGATCTATACGAACGTCGCAGAGCCTGCTCCTGCAGAAATCGAGAGCTGGAAGAAGCTACCCTTCAACGACAGGGAATTTCTGGAAAAGGAGGTAGGTTCCACACGCCTCACGGGGGAGCCCGAGCGCACTGTGCTGGAGCGTATCTGGTCCCGCCCGACATTTGAAGTGCACGGCATCGCGGGCGGATTTACAGGGACGGGGGCAAAGACAGTGATCCCGGCGAAGGCGACTGCCAAGGTCAGCTTTCGCCTTGTGCCGGAGCAAACCGTCGACGGTGTTGTCTCATCCTTTAAGAAGTGGGTTGCGGATCAGACGCCAGCCGGGATCCGCACGGAAGTGAGGATGCTGAGCGGCGCACCGGCAGTCATGGTGAATCCCGACCATCCCGCGATTCAAGTGGCCGCAAAGGCATTCGAGGAAGTGATGGGCCGGCCCACGGTCTTCACCCGAAACGGCGGATCGATCCCGATTGTCGGAGACTTCGCCCGGCACCTGCGCATTCCCACGATCCTTATGGGCTTCGGACTGCCCGACGATGGATTGCACTCTCCAAACGAGAAGTATAGGGTCGAAAACTTCTACATAGGGATCAAAACCGTCGCCCGCTTTCTTGAATCTTACGGGCAAGTCAGGCAATAACCCTGCCGGGTCGATAGACTTTCCTTTCTCCTGTCAGTGTGATAGACTGACCCGACATATTACGTCTCGTGGTATCCCCTCAGCCTTACTGTTTCTCCAACCGTATCGCTGAGGTGGGAAGGGAGGAGGTCTTGTTACATCTTAGGCTCTGTCTGCAAAGGGCTCTCGTTCTGGCTCTATTGCTAAGCGCATTTTTGTCTGCGCAAGACTCACGTGGAAGAATCGTCGGCAGGGTCGTCGATCCCGACGGCGCCGTAGTTCCCAACGCTCAGATCGTTGTAACTAATATTGCAACTGGAGTTAGCGCAAGAACTACGGCAAACGAAGCGGGAATTTTCGCGCTTCCGTATCTGCTGCCGGGCACCTACCGGCTTACTGCCGAGCTGGAAGGGTTTAAGAAGTTCGTTCGCGATAACATCCAGGTCCGAATCGATGATTCGGTGGATGTCACGGTGCAACTGGAAATCGGCAGCGTGGCCGAGTCGGTGGAGGTCAAGTCGGAAACTCCGCTGCTCGCTACCGCCGAGTCGTCGCTTGGCCAGGTGATCGACGAGCGCCGCGTCATGGAGCTGCCTCTGTTCGCCGGGAATGCTTTGGATCTGGTTCACCTGGCTCCTGGCGTCGCCAATGGCACAAACCTGCGGCTTCGCAAGGCGCCGTTCAACAATGCGCCCTCGCAGTTCTCCACTGTCGGCGGCGGCAACTACAACAACGAGTTCACCATTGACGGCGTGTCCAACACCTATTCGGACGGCACGTCTCCTCGAGTCGCCTTCTCGCCGCCGCAAACCGCGGTGACCGAGTTCAAGGTTCAGACGACCACCTACGACGCCTCGCTCGGTAACACGATCGGGTCGGTGGTGAACGTGAGTACCAAATCCGGTACGAACTCCCTGCACGGCGAGGCTCACCACTGGCTGCGGAACAGCGCCTTCGACACCCCGAACATCTTTCAAAATCGGGCCGGGCAGAAGCTGCCGGTCTACCAGGACAATCGCTTTGGCGCTTCCGCGGGAGCTCCGGTCTATCTGCCAAAGCTCTACAACGGGAAGAACCGCACCTTCTGGTTCTATGCCTGGGAGATGAACCTCTTCGGCGACCCTCAGTCACACACGGCTACCGTTCCGACGGACCAGATGCGCCAGGGCGATCTCTCCCAACTGCTCGCCCTCGGCCCCTCCTATCAGGTGTACGATCCGTTCACCACGGCTCCTGCCGCCAATGGCCGGTTCTCGCGGCAGCCGTTCCCCGGCAATATCATTCCCGCCAGCCGTCTGGATCCGGTGGCGCTGAAGATGATGTCTTTGTGGCCGTCGCCCAACGCCCCTGGCAACCGGGAGTTCCGCAACAACTACTTCAATACCAACAAGGCGCTGGAGACGTACTGGGTACATCTCGCCCGCTTTGACCATGCGTTCTCCGACAACCATCGAATGTTCGTGCGAGTCCACCGCGATTTCTGGGAAGAGGACAAGAACCGGACATTCTCCAACGATGTCAACGGCATCATTCTGAACCGTATTAACCGCGGCATCGCACTTGACGATGTCATCGTCGTCTCTCCAAGCTTCCTGGTAAACCTGCGCTATGGCATCACGCAGCAGGAGTTTCCGGAGCGCCGGGTCAGCCAGGGTGTTGACCTCGCGAGCTTCGGCTTCTCCCCGCAACTGGTCAACTCCATCCCCCGCAACCTGGCGGTAATTCCCAACACTACGGTGGGCTCTTTCACCGCGCTCAGCGGCTGGGAAAGCGGCGATGGAACGACAGCGTCCCTTATTCACAACGCGGTGGCTACTGTGACGTGGCTGCGCGGGAAACACAACGTCCGGTTCGGTATGGACACCCGTGTCTACCGTGAGTTCCGCAACCGGTATCC
>JADGHK010000099.1 GCA_019686145.1 Bryobacteraceae bacterium
TGCTGTGAAGACATTCGGCAAAGGATAACGATCGAGGGCGCGCAGCGCCGCCGGATCAAAGCGAGTGGCAGGGATCATGTTGCCGGGGAAAGGGCTCCGGACGTACCCATTGGCCGTGAGAGCGGTCGTCGCGGGGTCATAAATCGGCGTCGAAAAGCGGCCGGATCGCTGCGCAGTCGTCGGTACCGTGCTGGTCCGGATCTGTCCTGTTTGAAGCCGGGTGCCCTGCCAGTCCAGGAAAAAGAACGTGCGGTTCCGTTGAATCGGTCCACCGAGGACGAATCCGTACTGATTTCGCCGGAAGCGTGGTTTCGGTCCGGACGGTGCGAAGAGGTTCCGTGCGTTCAAAGCCTCGTTCCGAAAGAACTCAAACAGCGTGCCGTGCAGCTCGTTTCCGCCGGACTTCTGGTTCACCATGATCACTCCGCCGTTGGCGCGGCCATACTCAGCCGAGTAGCTATTGGCCTCGACCCGGAATTCCTCGATTGCATCAATGATGGGGAAGTAGGCGACCTGACCGGGTTCCGGCTGCAAGACGCTGATGCCGTCATAAATGTACTCGCTCACGCGTGGGCGGCTGCCGTTGATGCGCGGCAGTGTCGAGTTCGGCGGCAGGCTCACTCCCGGCGACAGCGCGATCAGCGGTACAAAGTTTCGACCGTCCAAAGGCAGGCTCACCACCTTCTGCTGCTCGACGACGAAGCTGACCGAGCCGCGGGATGACTGCAAGAGAGGCGGTTGGGCCGTGACCTCGATCGACTGCGCGAGATCGCCAACCTGCAGCGTCAGATCCAGCCCGACTTGATCTCCTACCCGCAGAACGATTCCTCCCCGCCTCAAGGTAGCGAAGCCCTCCTTCATCACCGTGATCTGATAAGCGCCCGGCGGCAGCGCAAAGAAGTGATATTCCCCGCTTGCCGAAGTGCGGGCATGCACACCGATCTGTGTGCTCGCGTTGGTGAGTTCGACATCAGCCGATTCGACGGGGAGACCTGCGGAATCGCGAACAGATCCGAACAATTCGGCCTTCGTTGACTGCGCGAGGAGACCGGGAGCGAATGCAAGTAACCCAACAGACAACCACGCTGTGTAGCACGCGCGAATGATTCTTGTATACACGACTGTGTCAGATTATCATTACACCGTTCATCGAAGCAACCGTTTCCGTTGCGGTTCCGAGGATCAGAGAGGCGCGAATCTGATATCATCCGTGACCAGCCGTGAAGAAACGAACCTTTCTCAACCTGCTTTCAGCCGCCTTCGCAAGCTCTGCCCTCAAGCCGCTGCTGCCTGCGCAGGAGGAGCTGGCGAACTGGGCCCGCAACTTCACTTACTCGACGAGCCGTTTGCACGAGGCGACCTCGGTCGAACAGGTCCGGTCCCTTGTTCGCTCGCAGGAGAACCTGAAGGTGCTCGGCACCCGGCACTGCTTCAACCGGATCGCCGACAGCCGCCACAATCTCCTGTCGCTCAAAGCCCTGAACGACGTCGTTGCGCTGGACGCGGCAGCACGGACGGTCACTGTGGCGGGAGGAATCACCTACGGCCAGCTCTGTCCCTATCTCGAAAGCAAGGGTTTTGCCCTTCACAACCTGGCGTCGCTCCCGCACATCTCGGTCGCGGGCGCTTGCAGCACTGCCACGCATGGATCGGGTGAGAAGAACGGTAATCTGGCGACGGCAGTATCGGCCCTGGAGATGATCACAGCACAAGGCGAGGTGGTGAGACTTTCCCGCAACGCCGACGGTGAGCTTTTTCGCGGCGCCGTGGTCGGCCTCGGCGCGCTGGGCGTCATTACTAAAATCACTCTGGACATTCAGCCCACGTACCAGATGAAGCAGTACGTGTATGAGAACATGCCGCTCTCTGCGCTCAAGGATCACTTCGACCAGATCCAGGCGAGCGGATACAGCGTGAGCCTCTTTACCGACTGGCAGCGGCAAAGGATCAACGAAGTCTGGATCAAGACCCGGGTCGGAGCCGGGCCAGCATTCGCTGCGCCTGCAGAGTTTTTCGGAGCAAAGCGTGCAACCCGAAACCTTCATCCGATCGCCGAGCTTTCCGCAGAGAACTGCACGGAGCAGTTAGGAGTGCCGGGGCCATGGTACGACCGGTTGCCTCACTTTCGAATGGGCTTTACACCGAGCGCCGGGAAGGAGCTCCAGGCCGAATACTTTGTGCCGCGGCGGAACGCGGTAGAGGCGATTCTGGCCGTGGAACGCCTTCGCGACAGGATCTCCCCGCACCTTCTGATCTCGGAGATTCGTACTGTCGCCGCCGATAACCTGTGGATGAGTCCGTGCTACCGGCGCGACAGTGTGGCGATCCATTTCACCTGGAAACAGGACCGGGACGCTGTCGAGCGCCTGCTTCCGCTCATCGAAAAAGAACTTTCGCCATTCGAGCCACGGCCTCATTGGGGCAAGCTGTTCACGATGCCGGCGGCTCAACTTCGATCCAGGTACGAACGGTTCGAGGACTTTATTCAGCTCGCGAAAAAGTACGATCCGAAGGGGAAGTTCCTGAACGACTTCCTCAACGACAATCTCTTTCGGCCGTAGGTTATTTGGCTCCGAAAAATAGATAGTAGAGATCGACGATCAGAATCAGGACGATCATCAGCTCCAGGACAAAAGCGCGGCCCTGGTGAAACTCGTTCATCATGAACTGATACAGCTCGCCCGCGGTCCGCAGCTTGTCTTCGACCAGCCTGCGGTAATCGCTCACACCAACGCGGTCCGCGGCAAGGCGGTACACGCGGGCATAGAACATGTCACTGAGGAACTTGATCGCGTTGTCCGTGCGCTCTGCCAGCTCCGTGATGTCGAGTCGCAGCGTGTTAAGGAGAGCAGCTTCGCGCGCAAGCCGCCAGCGCGACAGGAACCCGCTCCGGCGCTCCAGGGACTGGTAGACCGAAGACAGGACGCGCGTAAGAACTTCGTCGTAATGCCGGAATTCGACCAACTGCGTGTTCGCGTACTCGAGTAATTGGATCGTGGGAGCCGCGCCCTGAACGGAGTCATAAATGAAGGCGCTGACCCAGCCCACTACGAGCAGGTCGGAAGGATAGTAGGACACGACGGAGCGGAGCACCTCGGCACGCTCCATGTCCGAAAGAGGCTGTACCTCGCCGCGAACGAGCTGTGCGATTTCATGTCCGCGGCGGGCAAGGAGCTCGGCTGCCGTGAGCGGCCGGTCCTCCGGATGCTCTTTCGCTTCGCGCAGATGGACGACGTAGTAGTCCTCGCTCAGCCATTGCGTTGCTTCCTTGACGAGAGCGGGAGCAACCGATTTCAGGTGGGCTCTTACGATGCCGAAAGCGAGATCCTCGATCTCCTCGGCAGCGATCCATGAAGCTGAGAGGCGGACGAGCTCCGTCCATTGCAGCGAGAAGTGGTATTCCAGCTCGACGCTGACGACTCCGTAGTCGTAGTATTTGAGGCGGCCGTGGAACTGATGCCCAGTCCGCAGGTGGACCGGCCCGCACGGCTCCACCACTGGAGGGCGCTCAAAACGCACATAGTCCGGCGCGGGCCGGACGAAACTGGGCTCTCGCCCGCCCGGTTCCACGCCGAGAATGCGTTGCAATTCTTCGAGCCGGATCTGTTCGGCTACGTCATAAAGAACAAGCGCCCGGAAGGAGCCTTGGCATTCCGCCATAGGCCCGCCCTCAAGCTGTTGCGACGGGGGTCAGAATCCTCATGCGGCGCGCCACTCGCGTCAAAATGTCGAGAGCCCGGTCCAGCTGCTCGCGCGTGTGAGTCGCCGTGACAATTGTGCGGATCCGGGCCTTGCCTTTCGGCACGGTCGGGAAGCCGATGCCTGTGGCAAACAATCCTTCCTCGAAAAGCTGCCGTGAGAACTCATGCGCCACAGCCGCTTCCCCAACAAGGATTGGCGTGATCGGCGTTTCGCTCTCGCCCGTGCGGAACCCGGCGTCATTCAATGCCTTCTTGAAGTACCGGGTGTTTTCCCAGAGCGCTTCGATCCGCTCAGGCTCCTGCTCGAGCAAATCGAAGGCAGCGAGGCAGGTGGCCGCGACGGCCGGCGGGTGGCTGGTCGAGAACAGAAACGGACGGCCGCGATGATACAGGAACTCGATCAGATCACGGCTCCCGCAGACATAGCCGCCGAGCGCCCCAATGGCCTTGGAAAGCGTGCCTACCTGGATGTGAACCTTCCCGTGGAGGTTGAAGTGATCGACAGTTCCCCTTCCATTCCGCCCAAGCACGCCGGAAGCGTGAGCGTCGTCCACCATCATGATCGCCCCGTAGCGCTCAGCAAGCGCGGCCAGCTCCGGCAGCGGGGCGATATCGCCATCCATCGAGAAGACGCCGTCCGAGATGAGCAGTTTGCGGCCCGGTTCATTGGCGAGTGCAGCCAGCTTCTCCTCCGCCGCGGCGACATCCCTGTGGGGAAACACATGAATCTTTGCGCGGGAGAGCCGGCATCCATCGATGATGGAGGCATGGTTCAACTCGTCGGAGATAATGTGATCCTCCGCCGTCAGGATCGCGGAGACCGTCCCCGAGTTGGCAGTGAAGCCGGATTGAAAGACGACGCAAGCTTCCGTCTGCTTGAATGCCGCAATGCGGCGCTCGAGCTCCAGATGCAGCGTCATCGTCCCCGAAATCGTGCGCACCGCTCCCGAACCTACACCGTAGCGGCGCGTTGCCTGGATGGCGGCTTCCACCAGTTTGGGATGATTGGCGAGCCCAAGGTAGTTGTTGGAGGCGAGGTTGATGACTTCACGGCCGTCGACACGGCACACAGGCTCACAGGCGGACTGCAGCTCGCGCAGTCGCTGATAAGTACCAGCCTGCCGAAACGAATCAAGCTGTTCACCGAGATAGGCGAGAGGATTCATTCTATGCTCCGTATGAAGACGCACGCGCCGCGCGCGGCGCTACTCCCAATCCAGGATTACTTTTACCGCCTCTCCGTTGCGAAGCACGTCAAAGGCCTCGCGGAAGGCGTGGTAGGGGAAGCGATGGGTGATCAAAGGCGACAAGTCCAGCTTGTGATCCAGGAGAAATCTCTCGCACTGGTACCAGGTCTGGAACATCAGCCGGCCATTGATCCCCCGAACAGTCACGGCCTTGAAGATGATGGCCCGGCTCAGGTTCAATCCGATGTCCGCTGACGGAATGCCCAGTAGCGCCACGTCTCCTCCCGGCCGCACGAGCTCAAAGGCGTTCCGGATGCCGCTTGGGCTACCCGACATCTCCAGGACAACGTCCGCCCCCACGCAATCCGGCGTGTGCTTTAGAAATTGCTCCTGCCACCCAGGGATCGTCGGATCGTACACCGCATGGACTCCGCAAGCCAAGGCAAGCGAACGTTTGTGAGGCGTCGGCTCCACAGCCACTACGGTCAATGCGCCTGCCGCGACGGCAATCTTGCAGGCCATCAGCCCGATCGCTCCAGCGCCGATGATCGCCACCGTCCTGCCAGCCACCGGCTGCGCCATCACCGTGTGCATTGCGTTGCCGTAAGGATCAAAGATGGCGGCGACGTCGTGCGGAATACCGGGTTTCAGCTTCCACACGTTGCTTTGCGGCAGCGTCATGTAGCGCGCGAAGCAGCCGTCCCGGTCCACGCCGATAATCCGGACCTCGCGGCAAATATGCGCCTGACCCGTCCGGCAGAAGTAGCAGGTCCCGCAGGCGATGTGTCCCTCGCCTGAAACAAGGTCGCCAGGCCGGAAGGCATCGACCGCATCCCCCACCTTCTCCACCATGCCCATGAATTCATGGCCAATCACCAGAGGCGGGCGTATGCGATTTGCCGCCCACTCGTCCCAGCTGTAGATGTGTACGTCCGTCCCGCAAACACCGGACTTGAGAATACGAATGAGCACATCGGACTTCCCAACGGCCGGAATGGGGACTTCCTGCAAGGTGAAACCAGGACCAGGGGCCTGTTTCGTCAGTGCCGGCATTGTACTGGGCATGGCAGCTTATCTTTCCACCAAATGGTGGTGTAATTCCAGTTTACCCGTTTCTAGGGCTCCAGTGCTTTGATGCGAATGTCCTTGTACTCGATCCAATGCTCTTTGTCGTGCGCCTGTATCATGATTCGTCCGGGTTCGGTGTGCGTTAGATCGTCATATTCGACAACCGTTTCACCGTTAATGCGCACAATGCACTGTTTGCCTCGCACGATCAGTTGCAGGAGAAACCATTTCTCAGGTTCGATCAGCGGATATTTGGCGCGCTTGTAGTGGTAGAGCGAACCGGTTGGATACGTCGCGCCCTGCACGTCATGCAACTGGATTTCGTAATCCCTCGGATCGCGTTTGTCGCCATGCGTGCGAAAGAGGATGCCGCCATTGGAGTGCTTGCTCGCCCGGACGTAGGTGTGCAATTCGAAGTCACGCCAGCGCCCCTTCGTTGCGAGGTAGCCCAGTCCCTCGGCGCGCAGCACGTGATTTAACGCTTCCCAGCCCGTCCCCTCGGCTGCATACCAGTTCTTTTCCAGATCCTCGGGCTGACCGTAGAGGATCTCCCAGGATTCCTTCGAGGGTAGCTCCTTGATCCGCAAATTTCGGAACCGGATGGGATAGGAAAGCGATTCGAATCCGATGTAGCCCCGCCGCAGCCGGTACCGCAGTTCCGGATGGGACTCCAGATCCACATCCTGGACCTGTTCGTCGTTCATCCAGACCTGCAGCCGCGGCCAGTCCATCAGAATTCGGAATGAATTCCACTCGCCCTTGTTCCGGACGTTGACCTTCGTTGGCGGAATCAGCGGGAAGATCGCTCCGTTCGACTCGGGCCGCGTCTTCTGGTCCTGCTGGTGGAAGATGGCGATCTTCAGGCCGGTCTCGGTATTCCTTCCATGCTCCGGGGCGTGCAGATAGATCCCGGAGTTGATCCAGCCCTGTACAAAGTACTCGCCGCGAAAATCGAAGTTCTCGTACTGCTTCTCCGATCGCAGCCACGTGGGGAAATTCGATCCGCGGTGGACGACAATGGCTCCGTCGCGAACGTAGAAGGCCGATTCAGGTCCTTCCTGAATGGACCATCCTGCGAGAGTCTTTCCATCGAAAAGGGAGGTAAAGCCAGGTTCGACGGCGAGCGCAAGGAGTAAGGCAAGGGATAGCATAAGAAGCTATCATTTTACGAAGATCCTCCCCCTGCGCAGGAAAGGTAAGGGACGAAGCGGGTGAACGGAGAGCTTTATCGATGGCCGAGATACATCACCCAGCCGATCCCGAATAGGGCTCCGACAAAGCAGAGAAAGCAGTACACGGCGTAGCGAATCCGTTCTCGATCTGTCTTCTTTGTCACGATGCCGAGAACGATCGACGTAAGAAGTGCGAAGAGTATCGCCGCTTCGAAGTGGGAGAGAGTCATCTTCATGGATCAGTCCTTCTTCCCGACGGCGATTTCGTAGGCGTCGACCATCGCCAGAATGTTCAGCAGACCCGCTCCTACCAGAAACTTCGTTCCGTAGTCGTGGACATGGCCGGCGACATCCGGCTGGTTATATCCGAGCCAAACCGTAAGAAAATAGAAGATTCCCGAAGCCAGATTCCCGATAAAGCCGCCTACATAAATGATGGTTGTCAGCAGGTCGCCCGTCTGCGGCTGAAACAGCGCCCCGCGCATCAGGAGCCCAAGGACAAACATGACCAGAACACATCCGGTCAGTAGAGCTCCTCGAATGGGCCGCTTCAGGAGGAAATG
>JADGHK010000100.1 GCA_019686145.1 Bryobacteraceae bacterium
CGGCTCGTCAAGCTGGTAGAGCAGGACCTCGAAGAAGGCGTCGCGCGCGGCATCGCCCGCACGCCGACCGTGCTCGTGGACGGACAGCCCTTTGTGGAACCCTCAACGCCGGATGAAATTTCCAGGGCGCTCGAAGCGGCCGTGAAAAGGGCCAAACAATGATCGGCCGTCCTGTCGCCATCGTGACCGGCGCCAGCCGAGGGATTGGCCGGGGTATCGCCTTATGCCTCGCATCAACGCACTCCGTCGTAGCCACCTACAGAGGGCGGCGTGATGCGGCGGAGTCGCTTCAGGCGAGCACCGGCTGCGACATCTTCCAATGCGATATCGCTTCGCGCGAGGATCGCGAGGCCTTGCTCGCATTCGTACGAGAGAAGTACGGACGGCTGGATTTGCTCGTGAACAACGCAGGCATCACACAGCGGGAACGTCGGGATGTACTCGAAGCAACGGAAGAAAGCTTCGATGAGCTGATCGGCACCAACCTGAAGGGTCCTCACTTCCTGACGCAGTCGGCGGCCCGGTGGATGCTGGAGCAGGGGAGCGGGCGCATCGTTTTCATCACTTCAATTTCCTCCTATGCCGCCTCCATCAATCGGGCGGAATACTGCATCTCCAAGGCGGCGCTCAGCATGTCCGCTGCCCTTTTCGCTCAGCGGCTTGCTCCTGCCAACATCAAGGTTTTCGAGATCCGTCCGGGAATCATTCGCACCGACATGATCGCAACCGTCCAAAAGCAGTACGAGGAGAGGATTGCAAACGGCCTGCTCCCCCAGCGGCGGATGGGAGAACCGGACGATGTTGCGCGCGCGGTCCGCGCGATTGCGGATGGCTTGTTAGATTATTCGGCGGGCCAGGTACTGAACGTCGACGGCGGATTCCACCTCCGCAGCCTCTAGCTACTTGTCTTCGAGAGCCGCGGCTGGGAAGCCGCGCTGTTCTCCGGCCTTGACGGCTCCGCCTAGCAACACACCGGCCAGGCTCAGCGCGATCAGAATGCCGAGTGCAGCGCGAAGATTGATTGCATCGGCCACGAACCCGATCATCGGCGGGCCGGCGAGGAATCCAAAGTAGCCAGTCGTTGTAACAGCCGAGATTCCTGCGCCTCCTCCTGCCCGTCCGGCAGCGCCGAACAGAATCGGAACGATCACGGAGAAGCCTGCTCCCACAGCCACAAATCCGACAAAGGCGGAGCCAACCGTGTGGAATCCGAGAGCGATGGAGAGTCCGGCAGCGGCAAGCGCACTCCCGGCGCGTACGAGGAAAGCGCTTCCGAAACGATCCACAAGGCGATCTCCCATCAGGCGCCCCAAAGCCATGGCCGCGGAGAAGAAGGCATAGCCCGAAGCGGCTGTTCCCGGGTCAGTGTGGAGGGATTGGCGCAGGTAGACGGCAGTCCAGTCTGCCATCGCGCCTTCGCTCAGCAAAAAGCAGAAAGCGAGAATGCCAAGCCCCAATAGAGGCCGCGTGATCCGGGCAAACGCGGGTGCGTGGGGTGTTGCGTCAACACTCGCAGGCAGCAAGCCGCGCATGGAGAGGAGCGTGCACAGGAGCGCGAGCGCACAGACTGCGATGAAGTGGGCTTGTGGGCTTATGCCGTTTCCCGCGACAAGACCTCCGATCGCCGAGCCGGTCATTCCGCCAAGGCTGAACATGGCGTGAAACAGAGACATCATCGAGCGGCCCGCAAGCCGCTCCACCGCGACGCCGTGTGCGTTCATGGCGACATCCATGGCTCCTGCCGTTGCGCCGAACAGGGCGAGCGCCAGGCCGAGCGTTACGGCGTCCGAGGCAAACGCCATCCCGGGAAGGGCCAAACAAAATCCAAGGCTCGCGAAGATCGTTACAGGCCGGCTGCCGTGGTGGGAAATCAGCCACCCGGCGAGCGGCATGGCGGGAATCGAGCCGATCGCGACACCCAGAAGCGCAAGGCCCAACACCGACGCAGATAATCCTAGCGAGTTCTTGACGGCAGGGATTCTCGACACCCAGGTGGCGAAGATAACGCCATGCAGGAAGAAAAGGAGGAGAACGGCGTTACGGCTGGCGCTGATGCGATTGGTGATGGTCCGCCCTCCACCAACGAGTATAGAAGCGGCAGGATCAGACACGGCTAATTCAGGCGAGCGCCCGGTTCACGCCGTGAACATGATACGGCACGTAGTAGCGCGGATCGTCGTCGCGGGTGACGAGGTCGAACCCGGCATTGGACAGAAACTCGCGGACGAACGCAAGCGTCCGGAATTGTTCGCCCTCACCGCGATCGGCCCGAAAGTCGTGCGCGGCGATGCAGATGAAACGGGTGCGGGACAGAGCATCTCTGCAGCCTGGGAGGGCCAGCCGCTCCGCTCCCTCGATATTCATCTTCAGGAAATCGATTCGCCCGATACCTTCTTCTTTCCAGAAGCTGTCAAACCGGACCCCGCGGACCGGGTAGCTGGTTGTGCTGGGAGCTCCCGCGCGGACATAGTTCGACTCCCAGACAGGAAGCGTCTCAATCTGCAAGTCTCCCGGCTCCTCGACGCACGCCAGGTTGCGAAGGATCACGTTTTGCAGCCTGTTGCGCTCGCAGAATTTCGTCAGAGCGGCAAAGGATACCGGATGCGGTTCGAGCGCCCAGACGCGGCCGTCCGGTCCAACGGCCTGGGAGAACGCAAACACATCTTCGCCGCGCCCTGCGCCGATATCGACAATCACATCTCCGGGGTTCGGTTTGTAAACGTGAAACCAATAGTCGCTGGCATCGCGCAGGTACTTCTCAGCCATGCCTACCCAACGCTGCCAGTTCGGCTGCACTGCGAACATGTCAGGGTCCGCAAAGAAATGCTCGCCCACGCGCCGCATCCAGACTCCGTCCCAGAGGACTTCGATATCCGCGCCGCCCGTCGCCTCGCGCGCGATTGCCGTAGCGCGCCGCGCCAGTTCCTCTCTCCCGTGAGGATGATCCAGGTCCTGTACTACCGATCGGTCAATCCACATCGCCTGCTTCCATTGTCGAACGCAGTGCCGTTTCCATGGCAACTTCCGGCTCCTCCGGCTCCCTGGCATTGCAAAGAAAAAATGGAGAGAATTGTTATTCGATGATGTCAAGGCCGTTGCCCATTTCGCTGGTGCAGCGCCTGCGAGTCTTCCGCGATACCGCGATGCCCGCGATGCTGCTCCGGACCAGAGTTGCGGCCCTCTTTTTTCTAGCCCTGCTACCCGCCGCCGCTCAGGCCCCGATCCCGGCTCCTGATCTGGCATCGGGCAGACTTCTTGTGGCGTCCCGAGGCCTTGGGGACCCGAACTTTGCAGAGACCGTAGTCCTGCTCGTTCAATACAACAACTTCGGGGCGATGGGATTAGTCCTCAACCGGCGGACCGACGTGCCTATTTCTCGAGTTTTCGCCGAGCTTCCTGAAGCCAAGGGTCGTCCCGATCCGGTCTTCGAGGGTGGCCCGGTAGAGCGCGGAGGGCTGCGCGCTCTCTATTGGTCGAAAACGAAAATCAAGGGTCTCGTTCCGGTAGTTCGCGACGTTTATCTCCTGTCAGACATGAAGCTGCTGCGGCAAATTCTGTCGAAGGAGCGCGGGGAGCAGTCTCTGCGAGTATTCGCGGGCTACGCGGGCTGGGGCCCCAAGCAGTTGGAACGGGAAGTTGAAATGGGAGCCTGGCACATCTTTCGGGGTGACGCAGCAACCGTCTTCGATTCCGATCCAGCGTCGTTATGGAATAGGATGATTGAACGAACCGGTGTCCGAATCGCGCGAACGCCGGCTGTGAGAGAGGATCCCCGATGAGAAACGTTTGGGCGCTGGCTGGAGGGATCATCAGTGCGGGAATCTTGCTCTGCGGTCAGACTGCAGATCTGCCCGCTCCGGCTTCCCGCAAGGTTGACTTCCGGAAGGATGTCGAGCCGATCTTCAAAACACGTTGCATTGGCTGTCATGGAGCCAAGCAGCAGATGAGCGGCCTGCGCCTGGATGCCCGGACACCCGCTCTCGCCGGCGGCTATTCCGGGCCCGTCATTCAGCCAGGAAGAAGCGCAGACAGCATACTCATCCACCGGGTGGCAGGCATGAAGGATCTCATGGCGATGCCGCCTGGCGGGAAGAGGCTTTCGGCCGATGAGATCGCGATCCTTCGCGCCTGGATCGATCAGGGCGCCAACTGGCCGGAAGCGGCGGCTGCAGCCGTCAAGGATGCTCCGGTGCGGTCCGATCACTGGGCCTTTCAGCCGATCCGCCGTCCTGAGGTCCCGAAGCCAGCCGGTTCCGCCTGGGTCCGAAATCCCATCGACGCCTTCATTCTCGCGCGGCTTGAGAAGGAAAGAATCAAGCCTTCACCCGAGGCGCCAAAGCGCCCGCTCCTGCGGCGTCTCAGCCTCGACCTTACAGGCTTGCCGCCGACCCCATCCGAGATGTCTGAGTTTCTCGCCGATACTCGGGGCGACGCTTACGAGCGCCAGGTGGACCGCCTGCTGGCGTCGCCTCATTTCGGAGAGAAGTGGGCGAGGCACTGGCTGGACCGTGCGCGCTATGCCGATAGCGACGGCTACGAGAAGGACTGGGCAAGGCCGTATGCGTGGCGGTACCGTGACTGGGTCATTCAGGCTTTCAACCGCGACATGCCGTTCGACCGCTTCACGATCGAGCAGATCGCCGGAGATCTGCTTCCGGGTGCTACTGTCGAGCAGCGGATTGCGACCGGCTTTCACCGGAATACGCTTACCAACCGCGAAGGCGGGATCGACAACAAGCAATTCCAGTTTGAGAACACAGCGGACCGGTCCAACACTGTGGCCACAGCCTGGATGGCGCTGACCACCGGCTGCGCTCAGTGCCACGACCATAAATACGACCCCATCAGCCAAAAGGAGCACTACCAGCTCTTCGCCTTCTTCGACAACGTGGAGGAAGTCGATATCGATGCGCCCCTCCCCGGAGAACTGGGTCCCTACCTCGCCCGTTACCCCGAGTACCGGGCGAAGCGGGAAGCGCTGCTAAAGGAGTACAACGTTCCGGAACTGCAGGCCGAATGGGAACGGCGGATGCTCGAAGCGGCGGCTGCTCCTGGCAAGTGGTCGGACTGGGATCTCGCCTGGGACTGCCTGCTGAAGCTGACCGAGGGCGGCGACGGCGAGAAGATCATACGCATTCCGAATGAGAAACGTACGCAGCGGCAGCGAGATATCCTGACGGATCACTTTATTCGGAACTACCACTTCGCGGTCGGGCAGGCGCGCTACAAGGAGCTGAAGTTAAAGGAGCTCGATGAGAAGCTGCGAGCGCTGAAGGAAGCCTATCCGCAGTTGACGCAGGCGATGGTGATCCAGGAGAGCGCCGAGCCGCACCCCACCTTTCTCAGAGTGCGCGGCGACTACAAGGCGCTCGGAATTGAGGTGAAGCCGGGCGGTCTCGCGGTGCTCCCGCCGATCATCCCGTCCAACGGCGACCGTGCAACCCGGCTGGACCTTGCCCGCTGGCTGGTTTCCCCCAAGCATCCTTTGACGTCGCGCGTTGCGGTCAATTGGATCTGGCAAGAGCTGTTCGGCAAAGGCATCGTCCGTTCCTCCAATGACTTCGGTACCCGGGGTGACCCTCCGACTCACCCCGAGCTCCTGGATTGGTTGGCGTCGGAGTTCATGCAGCGGGGCTGGAGCGTCAAGCGGCTTATCCGGACGATTGTCACATCGGCGGCGTACCGGCAGTCCTCCAATGTGCGTCCCGATCTCCGGGAGGTTGATCCCGACAATCGCCTGCTGGCGCGGCAAAACCGCTTACGGCTGCATGCCGAGCTGATCCGTGATTCCGCATTGGCCGCGAGCGGTCTTTTATCGACGGAAATCGGCGGAAAGAGCGTCTATCCCCCGCAGCCCGCCGGAGTCGCCGAGCTGGGCTACGGGCAGAAGGACTCGTCGGGGTGGAAGGAGAGCACCGGCCGGGACCGCTACCGCCGGGGACTCTACATCTTCTACAAGCGCAGCACCCCGTATCCGATGCTGGCCAACTTCGACGCACCCAAAGCCAACGTCCCCGCTTGCAGCCGGGAACGGTCGAACACGGCGTTGCAAGCTTTGAACCTTCTCAATGATCCGGTCTTCTTCGAAGCTGCCACTGCGCTGGCTTACATAGTGGTCAGCGAGGAACATTCATTCGCAGACAGGCTGCCGCTGGCCTTTGAGCGCACGCTCGGCCGGCCGCCTGAGCCTCGTGAACAGGAACGATTCGCCGCATTTCTTCAGAAGCAGCAGGGCATCCTCGAGCGGGAGGGGGAATCGGCGGAAATCGCGACCGCGAGGCCACCCGGTGTAAGCGCCCGGGAGATGGCGGCCTGGGTTTCCCTGAGTAGTGTCCTGCTGAACCTGGATGAGTTCATGACCCGGGAGTAGAAATGAATCTGGAACAATTTCTCGCCATTCAATCCCGCCGTGAATTCTTCCGTTCCTGTGCGGGCGGAATCGGCACGATTGCTCTGGCCCACCTGCTGCGGGAAGACGGATTGTCTGCCGACGTCCCGGGTCCGATGGCCGTGAAACAACCGCATTTTCCGGCAAAGGCAAAGAATGTGATCTTCCTTTTCATGGAAGGCGCTCCAAGCCAGATGGATCTTTTCGATCCGAAGCCGGAGTTGCGAAGGTGGCACGGCAAACCCCTTCCGCCATCGCTGACAAAAGATCTGAAGCTCGCCTTCATCAAGCCGACAGCGGCAGTCCTCGGCAGTCCCTTTGAGTTTCAAAAGCACGGACAGTGCGGCATGGAGATCTCCGAACTGCTGCCGCACACGGCAACCTGCGCGGACGATATCTGCCTGATCCGTTCGATGTATAGCGAGGCGTTCAATCATCATCCCGGCCAGCTCTTTCTTTTTACCGGGCATATGATTGGAGGACGCCCAACGATGGGCGCATGGGTGACGTACGGGCTTGGCAGCGAGAACCGGGATCTGCCGGGTTTCGTTGTTCTGACGTCCGGAGTCGGCACGAGCGCCGGCTCAGATAACTTTTCGAACGGATTCCTTCCTTCGACCTACGCGGGCACAGTCTTTCGCAACACCGGTGACCCCATTCTCTATCTTTCTAATCCGAAGGGCATCAGCAAGGAGTCCCAGCGTGCGCGGCTCGATCTGCTCAAGGAGTTGAATGAGGATCATCTTGCCCGGACCGGCGACCTGGAAATCTCCTCGCGCATCCATGCCTACGAACTGGCCTACCGGATGCAGATGTCAGCGCCCGAACTCCTTGATTTCTCTAAAGAGCCGCAATCCATCAGGGAGATGTACGGCATCGACGAGGAGACGACGCGCGCTTTCGGAACGAACTGTCTTCTGGCGCGCCGCCTGGTTGAGCGAGGGGTTCGCTTCGTGCTGCTGATGCACGCAAGCTGGGACCACCATAGCCAGATCGATAAGGGGTTGAGGCGGCAGTGCTCGGTTACCGATAAGCCGACAGCGGCGCTTCTCAAGGACTTAAAGCAGCGCGGCATGCTGGATGAGACCCTGGTGGTCTGGGGTGGGGAGTTTGGCCGGACGCCGATGTCGGAACTGCGCCGGCCGGATGAGGCGGACAATGCAGGCCGCGATCATCACCCGAACGGCTATAGCATGTGGCTCGCGGGCGGTGGCATCAAGGGAGGGCAGGTTGTCGGCAAGACGGATGACTTGGGC
>JADGHK010000101.1 GCA_019686145.1 Bryobacteraceae bacterium
AACGAGGGGCGCTTGAATCGGTGCGGGTGCTTGAGGTGGTGCGGGTGCCTCAGTCTGTGTAGGCGGTGGAGGCAGTGGAAGCGGCTGCGGGGAGGCCGCCGGCGTCTCCAGGGGAGGAGCCGGGGCAAGGGCCGCAGACGCCGTCGCAGCCTGCGCCCCATACTTCTCTGCGATCATCCGCTTCGCCTTTTCCAGCGCCTCGGAGGCCTCGGGGTAGTCCGGCTTAAGGCGCAGTGCCTCCGCAAGATCCGCCGCTGCCTGCCCGTAGTGTCCTAGAAGGTAGTTCGAAGTGCCTCGCGCCCGCCAGGCTTCGGCGTTGTCAGGCTGCAGTTGAACCGCCCGGTCGCGGTCCTCGAGCGACTCCCGCACACGCCCCAACCTCTCATGCACAGCGCCGCGGGCCAGATAGAGACGAGCCTCGCTCGGGCGAAGGCGAATCGCGTGCCCGTAATCTTCCAACGCCTGCGGGAGGAGCCAGAGGCGTTCTTTCGCCTGTGCGCGCAATGCGAAGGCTTCCGCTTCGTCCGGGCGCAGCTCCAAGACGCGATCAAAATCCTCGACGGCCCGCTCAAACTGACCCAGCTCCCCATACGCAAAGCCTCGATCCAGCAGCGCCTCGGCGTAATCGGGCTTCAGCCGCAAAGCGCGGTCGAAATCTTCAATCGCATCCCGATGCCGTCCGAGGGCGCTCAAGGCGCTTCCACGGTTCCTGTAGGGCTCCGGATCGTCCAGGCGAAGACGAATGGCGTGTGAGAAAGCCTCAATCGCCTGCTCTGTGCGGCCAAGCGCCATCAGCGCCAGCCCGCGCCCGTTGTACGTGGTGTTCCGCTCCATTCCGAGGGCGATCGCGCGGTCATAATCCTCCACGGCTGCGTCGCGCTGGCCCAGCAGATAGCGGCAGTCCGCCCTCAGGTTGATTGCTTCGGCGTCGTTCGGATTCGCACGAATGGCTTCGTTCAGATCCTCGACTGCTTCCGCATACCGCACTAGCTCAAAAAGGGCTTTCGCGCGGCGGCGGCGTGCCTGAACGTTTCCGGCATACGCCTGGATCGCCTGGGTGTAGAGTTGTTGCGCCTGCTCATACTGTGCGGCCAGCTCGGCGCGTACGCCCTGCTCGTAGAGACGTTCGGACTTCTTTCGGTCCCCCGCACCGGATTCTTTCTGCGCCGCCAAAGCGACCGCAAGGGCAGCGCAGACAGGAATGGCAAGCCTTGCGATCTGCATTGACATGGGTATCGATAGTATGATGCCAGAACGCGGGGGTGATCCCGGAGTGGTATCCATGGCTGGTTCGTCGCCCACCCTCCGGCTGCTTGTCGGCTTGGGCGTCACGTTGCTTGCAGTAACGGCTTTCTCGTTCTATGCGCTGTCGCAAATCCACGGCCTGCGGCGGCTGCAAAGAGAAATTGTGGACCGGAACCGGAAGGACTCGCTCCAGCTCATCCGGATTCAGAACGACCTCAACTCGCTCGCGCTCTCCCTGCGCGACATGCTGGAAGGGAGCGAGCCCTATCCTTTGGAAGCGTACGCGGTCGAGTTCAAACGAATTCGAAGCGATCTGGAAGATGCATTCCGCCTCGAGAAGGAGCTTTCGCCAGCGACTCGTCTTCCCGATCAGCAGAACGCGATGCAGGCTTCTTTGAAGCGCCTGTGGGATCGAACGGATCAGATGTTCGCGCTCGCCGCCTCGGGGAAAGAGGGAGAAGCGAAGCAGATGATTCGTTCCCAGGTGCTGCCGGAGCAGGCGGCTCTCACCGCCCTCGTCGCACGTCTGCTTGTGGCGAACAACGAAGCGGAGCAGCAGACGGCCGATCGGATTGAGGCCATTTACCAGGGCGTGGAGCGCAACGTCTACTACTTCCTGTCTGCCGTGCTGTTGACGATCACGGCGATGTCGCTGTATTTGATCCGGGCAAACAAGCGAATTTTCGGCGAACTGGCATCCCTTTCCCGGCAGCGGCAGGTCCTCGCCCAGAAGCTGATCAGCGTCCAGGAGGACATCTTTCGGAGCGTTTCCCGCGAACTGCACGACGATTTCGGGCAGATTCTGACAGCCATTGGTGTGATGCTCCGCCGCGCGGAACGAAAGGGACTTCCGGAAAACTCCCCCTTCCGAAGCGACCTGCTGGAAATTCGCGAGACGGCCCAGCAGACACTCGAAAAGCTACGCTCCTTGTCTCAGACCCTGCATCCCAACGTGCTCGAGGACTTCGGTCTGGAGAAAACGCTCGAATGGTATGTACGGCAGTTCGAGAAGCAGACGGGCCTCGTAATACGCTATGAGAAACGCGGTATCGGCCCCCTCTTGAAGGAGAAGGATGCAATTCACGTGTACCGGATTCTGCAGGAGGCGCTGAACAATGTTGTCCGCCACGCTCAAGTGGCGGAGGCGGAAGTGCTTGTGGAGTACACCGACGAAGGCCTCCGCTTGTCGGTTGAGGATCACGGCGTGGGGATGCCCGATCCGCGCCCCGAGAGCGTTCGTGGACTTGGTTTGATTGGGATGCAGGAGCGGGCCGAATTGCTCCGGGGCCGTCTCCGCTTCGAGCGGCCGGCACAGGGCGGTTTGCGGGTGGCTCTGGAGATTCCATTCAGGGAGGCGGCAGTTTGATGCTGCACGAAATCACAGTATTCCTCGCTGACGATCATGCGCTGGTGCGGCGGGGATTTCGAAGGATTCTGGAGGACGAGTCGGGAATCCGGGTCGTCGGAGAAGCGGCCAACGGCTGTCAAGCGATTGCCGGGGTAGAGCGCCTGCGTCCCAACGTGGTTGTAATGGACATGTCGATGCCCGAACTCGATGGCGTCCAGGCGACACTCGAGATCCGTAAGCGCGTGCCGCAATCCAACGTGCTGATCCTCAGCATGTATTCCGAAGAAAACTACGTGCGGAATGCTCTGGACGCCGGCGCGCGCGGCTATATGTTGAAGAATGCGATCGAAGTCGATCTCGTGAAAGCGGTCCGGACCATCGCCGCAGGAAAGCAGTACCTTGGCCCGGGCGTTCAGCCGCCTTCCCGCAACGAGACGCGCGATACGCTCGAGCTCCTCACGCAGCGGGAGCGTCAGGTGCTCCAGTTAATCGCCCAGGGACACTCAAACAAGGAAATTGCGGCGCTGCTGAATGTCAGCGTGAACACCGTCTCCGTGCACCGGGCGAATCTGATGGAAGCGCTGAACATTCACCGCACGGCTGAGCTTGTGCGGTACGCCATTAAGAAGGGCCTGGTCAATTTGCCTTGAAGCGCCAGATCAGCCGCAGACATCTTCTGCTGTCCGCGCCTGCCCTGCTCCTGGGCGCGGAAGCGGGTCTGGGTTTTCGCTTCGTCGACATCACCCGGTCCGCCGGCCTGGCGTTCCGCCACAATTCCGGCGCATTCGGGAAGAAATACCTGCCGGAAACGCTCGGGCCGGGGTGCGCGTTCATCGACTACGACAACGACGGATGGCAGGACATCCTGCTCGTCAACGGCACCGAATGGCCGGATCAGAAGAAATCCGGCAGCACGATGAAGCTGTACCGCAACAACCGCAACGGAACGTTCACCGACGTAACTCGCGCTGCCGGCCTCGACGTCGAGATGTACGGCTTAGGCGTGGCGGTAGGCGATTACGACAACGACGGCTTCCCTGATCTGTTTATTTCCGGCTACGGCCAAAGCCGATTGTTTCGGAACACGGGCCGCGGCAGCTTTGTCGATGTGACGCAGAAGAGCGGGCTCGGGAACCGCGTGGGCTTCAGCACGTCTGCGCTCTGGTTTGACTATGACCGCGACGGCCTGCTCGATCTCTTCGTCTGCAATTACGTGCGCTGGTCGCCGGAAACCGACGTCTACTGCAGCGTCACGGGCAAAGATAAGTCGTACTGCACTCCCGAAGCGTACCGTGGCGCCACGTGCTGGCTGTTCCGAAATCGCGGTGACGGCACCTTCGAGGACGTCACTGCAAAGGCAGGTCTGTTCGACTCGACCTCGAAGTCGCTGGGCGTCGCGATGCTCGACTACGACCAGGATGGGTGGCCGGACCTCTTCGTTGCGAACGATACCCAGCCCAACAAGCTTTACCGCAATCAGCGGAACGGCACGTTTGCCGAAATCGCGGTGAAGGCGGGCGTCGCCTTTAGCGAGGACGGAAAGGCGCGCGCCGGCATGGGGGTGGATGCTGCCGATCTGGACGGCTCGGGCATTCCCAGCATCGTGGTCACCAACTTCCACAACGAAATGCTGGGCCTTTATAAAGGAGACTCGAGCGGCGTCTTCACCGATCTCGTGCCAGGGTCCTATCTCGGAGCTGCGACACGCAACAGCCTCGGGTTCGGATGCTTCTTCTTCGACGTAGATCTCGACGGCCTGCTCGATTTGCTCGTGGTGAATGGCCACATCGACGGCTCCGTCTCGAGGGTCCGGCCCGAAATCCAGCACGCGCAGCCGCCGCATTTGTTTCTCCACAGCGGCAACGGGAGGTTCCGTGACGTAGCTCCGGACGTGGGCGGAGGCTTTGCGGAACCGAAGATTGGCCGGGGAGCAGCGTTTGCCGACATCGATAACGACGGCGATCTCGACATCCTGATCACGACCAACGGAGGTCCGGTCCATCTCTACCGCAATGACCTGACGATCGGCCATCGCAGTATTCGCTTCCATCTCATCGGGACGAAGTCCAATCGAAGCGCGATTGGTGCAGTCGTGAGGATCTTTTATGAAGGAACAAGCGCTTCACGGACCGTGAAGAGCGGGTCAAGCTACCTGTCCCAGTCGGAACTCCCGGTGACCTTCGGTATCGGATTGCGCGACCTCATTGACCGGGCTGTCGTAACCTGGCCTAGCGGCCGGGTGGAAGAGTACAAAAATCTGGCGACGGGCAGGCAATACGAGATTGTCGAGGGACAAGGAATCTCGTCACGTCCGTATCGCAGGTAACTGGGCTGACGACTGAGCCAGGCAGATTCTATATTGTGCTGGGCGGTTATGCTACGTGGCGGGGCTTCGTTTGCGTGCACAGACTCACCCGAACTGTAATTCATCGGGTGAGTCCGTGAAGAACGTTCGGTCCTAAGGCGCCTACTCCGTCACGGGAACTGCGGCTGGCTTGAGAGTGTGCTTTGGCCGCTCGAGCTTCTCAGGCCTCGCCGGAGAGGTCTCGTGAGGGTCGGATTCCCAGGGGACGCGATAGACGCGCATGCATGTAGGGCAGCGATATTGACCATTGACTGGCCACATAGGACTCGGGTGCATTGCCTGACACCAGATTCGGCGCAAGCTGGACCAAACTCTCTTCATAGCTTCCTCCTTCAGCCGGTGCTCACTCGCGAAACGGCAGCCTCTGCTCGGACTGCCGTTTTATATATAAGGCCACGGAATAATTGCCCCTGGGGTCCTGAAAACCAGGTAATAGTGGTCTTTTTATTGAAAGATTTGAATCAACACAATCCGCCGCTTTCCCTGACCTCTCACCTTATAGATGCCAACGCCCATATGCGAGTTTCAGACGTCCAAGCGAAGCTTCGAAGCGATGGCTCTATGACTTGTCAGACAAATGTCTGCTAGATAAGCGGCCTGCTTGTTGTTTACTTTCTTTCGGATCGTTCTCACCCGGCCGCTGTTTTTCCGCCTCACGATCAGCCCCGCTAGAGGATGAGATGCAGCTCTTGGCGGCTTCGGACTTCAAAATTCCCAAAGTTTCTAAAAAAGTAAGGTTCCGCCAGGTGCGGAAATACGGCAGAGACCTTTTCGAATCTTCCACATCGTCAAGTCAGCCCTCCTTGAGTAACGCGTACAACGAGACGGCGACAGCTCATTGCTTCCTTTTGTTCCCCAGGGCTCCTTTGGGACGTGACGTACACTGGAAGTTGGAGCCTGTGCCTGCTGTGCGGCCCGTTGATCCCCTACTGCGATTGGCCAGATTTTGCCGCCCGACAGTGGAGTACTGGATGAAGACGGAAGTCCACGTCTACGGCTTCTCCGTCGCGGCAAACGTCCTGCTATCGTTCTTCCCGTTCCTGATCGTGATGATTTCGCTCTGCAAGTATGTCTTGCGGTGGCAAGGCGCCGAGCAGGCAATCTACCTGGCGCTGGCCGACTTCTTCCCCGAGGAGGTCAACGACTTTCTCAGGCGTAACCTGCGGGCGACAGTCAATAGCCGCGGACCTTTTCAGATCACGTCCATCCTTCTCTTGCTGTTCACGGCGAACGGAATCTTCGAGCCGCTGGAAGTTGCCCTGAACCGCACCTGGAACGTCGCCACAAACCGGAGCTTCTTCCGGAATCAGGTTGTGAGCATGGGTTTGATCTTCGCCTGTGGGACTTTGGTGATGATCTCGGCGATGCTGACTGCATTCAATCAGCAGCTTTGGATGGATCTTCTTGGCCCGGGAAGCATCGCCAGCTCGGTTCTGAGCACGATTGTATTCAAGGTGATGGCGATTCCGGTCTCCATCCTCATCCTGTTTCTGATCTACTGGCTGCTGCCGAACAGGCGGATAAGGCCGAGTCAGATTCTGCCTGTCGCCATTGTCGTGGGCCTCGGGCTGGAGCTCCTAAAGTACGTCAACTTACTGACTTGGCCGTGGCTACGGGCGAAGCTGAGCCACGAATACGGCCCCTTTATCAACTCCGTCACGATCATTCTGTGGAGTTTCCTGGCTGCCATGATCGTGCTGGCGGGAGCAGAATGGGCGGCGCGAAACCGCCCCGATGCGATCGGGACGCCTCCCAAAGAAGCGGCGGCCGAAGCTAGCGGAGACGGGGTGTTGACTGAACCGTCTCAGAAACGCTGATTCCCTCCCCAAGATCGACCTCGAGCTTTACTTCTACGGGATCAGGAGATTGGCCCTGCGTGCGGTAAACAACAAGACCGCTAGCCATCTGAACCTTGTCCAAGGGAAACGTCCTGCGCAAGGCGCCGTCGCGAATCGTAAGAAATCCCTTTTCGCAGCTCTTCATCGTCGCAGTCTGTCCATGCCATCGAATACGAACAAGCCCGGCGGCGTGTTCGGCGGTCAGTCCCAGGCTGTATGCCTCCTTGGCGGACCGCGCTTTCGGATAAGCCGTTGCGATGTATGCTCCGGCAGCCGCTCCAAAAATCAGGGCAAAGATGGAAGTGAGGATCCACGGCCAGACGCGCCGCCGCGGCTCGACGTCGGAGTCTCCAGGCTCGCGTGCCAGCAGCGTGACACCTTCATCGAATCCCTGTCCGTTCGGCAGGGCTGCGGGCGCTTCCCCCACGGGCGGCGAATCGTGGCTGAGAAGGGGTGTCCCGGCGATCGTTGATCCGGAAAGATTGCTCTCGGGACCTCGGCGCCGGCGGCGGGAGACCGGCTCTCCCCCCAGCTCCCGGCTTCGGAACGGAAATTCGAGCGGCGTTTCCAACTGGAAGCCGTCCTCCTGCCGGAAGAAGAAACCGGCGCATGGAGGTCTCATCGCAAAAGGCTTTACCAGCAGCGCAAGACTGCCGGCTTCCGGGAAGCAGTCGTCAAGCAGCGCCAGGTCCTCATCCCGCAAGTGGAGGCCGTCCTGCGTGTGGCTTCGGTAGTACCCGATCGCCTGGATGCGCCGCCCGGCGTCAGGATGCCATTCTCTGACGGTCTCTTCAAACCGCTGCCGGTCCCTCGCCGACAGAAGATAG
>JADGHK010000102.1 GCA_019686145.1 Bryobacteraceae bacterium
GAACAGCGAGAGGAACAGCCGCTCGCCGAGTGTGAATTGAATCGGTCGGGGAACACACTGACCGGCGCCAGCCGAGCAGTCGAAGACGGGTTCGATGGAGCGCTGGTCATCTGCAGAGACGCGGAGAAGGAAAGCGGCGGGAACGCCGCGACCGTCGCCGTTTGCAGCCAAAAGCGAGGGAGCGATCTGATTGAGGACAATTCTCCTCTTGCGCTCGGCGCCGGTGCGGTCCTTCACGACGATTTCTGCCACGCCTGGCGTAGCCGCCTCCGGTAACACCGCATTGATGGCTCTCGGTGAAACGAAGTACAAGGGGGACGGCTCCGTTCCCGCACCGCTTTCTACACTCACCGTGACATTGTCAAGACTGAGCTGCGGCTCCTCTCCCGCCACTGTTCGATCCGTGAAGGCGTCTCCGAAGATAGTGACGATGCTGCCGGGAGCGACGCTCCGCTGATAGCTTGCCGCGGATACGGGAACGAACTCCTGCGTGCCGGAATAAAGCCCCACACCGAGATGGTAGGAGAGAAAATCGGCGATGCGATCGTAGAGGGATACTCCGCCGACGGTGGTCGACAAAGGCAGCGTATGAGGAGCGCCCTCAAGCAGGTAGAATTCCACCGGTATCGGGGCCGTCTGGGCCCGCTGCGCCATAAAGATTGCATCGCGGAAGTCGACGAGGTCGTCCTCGGTTCCCTGGATTATGAGCAGGGGTGGGTGACCCGCACGGATTTCTCGGGCACGATCGGAGATCGGTCCCCAAAGATTCATCACAGCGCGGATTGGCAGGTTGACATCCAAAGTGTAGGCCGCAAGGACGCTCGTGATCCCTCCGGCAGACGAGCCTCCAAGCGCCATGCGGCTCGCATCAACCCGGTTTTGGGCCGCGTTCTGCTGCATCCACAGGACTGCCTTGCTTGCATCCTCTACGGCAGCAGCGATCGCCCGCGGCAGTTTGTCGTCGCCCGGAGTCGGCGGATCATCTCCCGCCAGGCGATAGCTGATGGAAGCAACGACAAATCCGCGTGCTGCAAGGTCCTTGGCGAGAGCAACAGTGTTAGGATTTGTCTTGTCGCCGGTAACGAAGGCGCCGCCGTGAAGGAGAATCAGTGCGGGACGATTCCCGAGAGTGTTGTCATCCACGGGTTGATACAAATCGAGCAGCAGAGGCTTATTCCCTGGCTCAGGGCTTTGTACTGCGCCTGTGGCGTACTGAATATTTTCGGTGACCTGCACCTCGAAAAGCCTGTCACGGTACGGGATGTTTTGAGCGAGACAGTTAACAACAATTACAAGAGGAAGACACCGAGGCAATAATTTAGCGATCATATTGTTACTCCATGGATGAAATCGCATGAATCCTGTTTCGAACAGATCAAACACGAAATTGAATTTCGCGTCGCGCTCGGAGACAAATTAGAGTCGCCTTGCGGATTCAGGGAGCGGTTATGAATTCTCGGCAGAGCGAAACGATTTGGCGGGCCCTCGACCGGTTTCAGATAGAGCTGCCGTCCTGGGGATTCGCCAACACAGGAACGCGGTTCGGTAAATTCTTGCAGCCTGCGGCCGCCACGACTACGGAAGAAAAACTCAGCGACGCTGGACAAGTGCATGCCTTTACCGGCTGTTGTCCATCTGTAGCCATGCACGTGCTCTGGGATTTCCCGAACGGCGAGGCAGACGCGGAGAACGTCGCTCTAACGGCGGCCCGGTATGGCGTACGGATTGGCGCGATCAACCCGAACGTCTTCCAGGATCAGATTTACAAGTATGGATCCTTTGGCAGTCCCGACGAGAATGCACGGAAGTTTGCCATGGATCACATGCTCGAATCCGTCCGAATCTCACACCGCACAGGCAGTCGTGACCTTTCTCTCTGGTTTGCAGATGGATCCAACTATCCCGGCACTGCAAACATCCGTCAGAGAAAGCGGTGGTTCGAAGAAGGACTGCGCGAGCTGCACCAGCATCTGAAGCCGGACCAGCGCATGCTCGTAGAGTACAAGCCATTTGAACCGGCTTTCTATCACACAGACATCGCGGATTGGGGGATGGCGCTCTTGCTCGCAAAAGCGGCTGGGCCGCAAGCAAAGGTACTGGTTGACACCGGGCACCATTACCAATCGCAGAACATCGAGCAGATTGTCGCGTGGCTGCTCAGCGAAAACATGCTCGGGGGCTTCCACTTCAATGATCGCCGCTACGCGGACGACGATCTGACGCTCGGTTCCATTGATCCTTATCAGGTCTTCCGCATCTTCCACGAAATCTGTTTCTTTGAATGGGAGACGGGCACACGTGCGGATATCGCCTACATGATCGACCAGAGCCACAACCTGAAGCCGCGCATCGAGGAAATGATTCAGACAGCGTGCACTGCGCAGGAACTGTACGCCAGGGCCGCGCTCGTCGATCACGAATCGCTCGCCCGGCATCAGCAGCGATGCGAACTCATCGACGCAGAAGAGTGCTTGAAAGAGGCTTTCGCAACCGACGTACGGCCCCTTGTGCGTGACTGGCGGAAAGCCAAAGGACTGCCGGAAGACCCGATTCGCGAGTTCCGCTCCAGCGGCTACATCGAGCGTGTCACGCGCCTGCGCGCAGAGAAGAACACGTCATCGGCGAGTAGCTACGCCTGAAGCTCCTACGCATCGCGCGGGCGAAGGTACCACTCAAGCGCCTCTTCCCTGCTCAGCCGCTGCGGTTCCCGCTCTGCTTCCGGATGCGTGCTGCGGAAGCGCTGAAGAAGCAGGTCTTCCATTTGAGCGACAACATCGGGGTGTTTCGCGGCAACGTTCGTGAACTCGCCCGGCTCGCTTCTGCGGTCGTATAAACGCACATATCGTCCGGGCGTGGGATTGTCAGTCAGATATCCGTCGGTCCGCTTGCGCCGTCCGCTGCAGAAGATGAACTTCCAGCGACCGGTGCGGATGAATGCCTCTTCGTTCTCAAGATACTCGGAGAACACGTGATCGCGAGGAGCGTCAGCCTTCTTTCCTTCCAGATAAGGGCGGAGGCTCTGGCCGTGCTGGAATGGGAGGGGCTCGGCGTTGAGCATGTCGAGGATCGTCGGCGCGAGGTCGATGTGCTCGGTCTGGTCTTTCACAACGCCCTTGCGGATACGCCCCGGGAAACGCATGATTAGTGGAACACGAAGGGCAGGCTCATAGCCGCAGTGTTTCTCAAATCTTCCATGGTGACCGAGGTTATACCCATGGTCGGCTGTATAAACAACGAAGGTGTTGTCTTCGAGATTCAACTCGCGGAGCTTGCTCAGGATGCGGCCAACATTCCGGTCGAGGTATCGGACGGATGTGTAGTAAGCGGCAATGATTCCCTGCTTCTCCTCGTCCGTGAGATCGCGGAAGATCAGCGGAATCTGCCAGCCGTCCTCTGGACCAACGCGAGGAACCGGAAAGCGCTTCGGGTCAAAATGCCGGGCGTCCTCGATTGGAAAGTGGAAGGGCGAGTGAGGCTCGTGGAAGCTCACCCAGAGCGCGAAAGGCTTGTCCCGATGCTCCTCCAGGAAACGTGCGGCCAGTCGAATCTGGTGAGCCGCCTTCATGTCCTCTTCGTAGCGCCCGTAAGGCCGCTTTTCTGCGTTCAGCCAGATGCGTGCAGGGTCTCGAAAAGGCCTCCACTCCGGCTGAACTTTGATTTCTCCGGGCACAGGCCGCAGCTTTACCTTTTCCACCCAATCCCGCTGCAGCTCGCCCTCGGTCACCATGACGTCGAAACCGAAAAGCCCCGGCGCCGCCGGCTGATTCAGGTGCATCTTGCCGAAGACAGCGGTCGTGTAGCCTGCCTTCTTCAGCTCTTTCGCGATCGTTGGTTTCGCCGGATCCAGCCTGGTTTGCAGCCTCGTGACGCCGGCCGTATGGGGCAGCTGGCCTGTAAAGAAGCTTTGCCGGGACGGAGTGCAAACGGGAGCGTTACAGAAATGGCTCGCAAATCGCGTTCCTTCCGACGCAAGACGGTCCAAATTCGGTGTCTCGGCCAGCCTGTTTCCATCCGCTCCCAGGACGTAACCGGCGTGATCGTCTGCGATCAGGAAGAGGAAGTTGGGCTTTCTGCCAGACTGGCCGGCCGATCTGCTGGAAGGGATTGCGGCTGCTGCCGAGCCGAGGAAGCGTCTCCGGGTGAGCATCGCTCAGACATTCTATCTCGAGGCGATACCCAAGCCGTAGCAGCGGGATTGATGGAGTCAGAGAGTCTGCGGGGCCGTGCTTGCAAACAGGGCGCGGAGTCCTCCGCGAAGATCCATAATGATATGCTCGATCTGGCCCGGCGTAACCGCTTCCTTGAACACCTCGATGACAGCGTCCGCGCGTCGCTGTGCCTCTGCCATGTTGACCCTGAGCCGGCTGCTGACGCGATTGTAAAACTCGTACGGAGTAGTGAAAGGGGCGCGGCCGTCGCGGTGGCGAAGCCAGTCCTTCAGTTCCGCGGGAAGCTGGGAGGCAGCATCCCATGCCTCAGGATCGGACAAGCACTCCGAGAGCGTTCGAAACGTAACTTCGACCGTTTGCTCAGCTTCCGGTTTGGCAAGACCGGTTCGCTGGCGAACTCTCCGCATGAATTCGTCGTACTGCATCCCCGCCTGCCTCTATAAGTTAGAAGCTGGCAGGAAGGGAAGGTTTCCGGAGCGGCCGAATGCTAGCTCTGTGGCTTGAAGTAGAGAACCATTCCGGCGCCGACCGAAGCCAGGAGGAAGCCAACGTAGAGGAGCGGGTTCGGCGCGGTCTTCGGCGGGTGAATCCACATGGTGACAAGAACATTCACGACTGGAGCGCCAGCGAAGACAAGAGGCATCACATAGGCCGGCAGGCCACCGTTCTTAAAGGCAAAAATAATGCAGACAGCGCCGAGAGCACCCAGGACTCCGGCGGCCGTCGCCGCAATGGAGCCACCCGCCGTAAAGCCTCCGAGCCCACTCTGCGAACCTAGCATCACGGCGGGCACGAGCACGCCGACCAGGAAATAGGCGAACCCCACGCACAGGAGCGCGCGGAGAGGGTTTCCCAACGCAACTTGCCCTTTGTGCAGTGCGGGCCCATACATGCCCCAGCACAACGCCGCCCCCAACGCAAAGATCACCCAAATCATAGATCGTCCTTTCTGCTTCTCCATCGACGTCCTAAGAAATCCGCAGCCGGCCGAATTGTCTTCGAATTCTATCAGCGGCTTCACACGAGCCGCAATTTGTCACGCCGCGGCGCTGCTTGTGCGCCCGAGAGTGTGAGATAGTACGGAATAATCCGGTTCACCATGACCTCGCGATTCTTCAGGCCGAGCGAATCATGAGAGGCTTGCTACTGGCACTGATCGTCACCGTGTTCCTTCTGCTCCACCAGGATTGCTGGTTCTGGCGCACGGCGCATCCGCTGGTCTTCGGCTTTCTCCCAATTGGCATCTTCTACCATGCCTGTTACGCCATTGGAGCTTCCCTCCTGATGTGGCTGCTGGTTCGATTCGCGTGGCCCTCGCACCTTGAGAAAGGTACGGAAAAGGAAGAGCCGGTGAAGACCGCTCGCGCCGAGGGGCATCGATGATACCTGCCGCCGTCGTCCTGCTCTACCTTTGCGTCGTCCTCTACATCGGGATCTTCGCGTTCCGAAAGTCGGAGGCAAGAGGGAAAGCGGAGGATTACTTCCTCGCAAGTCGGTCCTTGGGTCCGCTTGTGTTCCTGCTGTCGCTGTTCGGCACGAACATGACGGCCTTTACCATTCTCGGCTCGTCAGGGCACTCCTTCCATAACGGCATTGTCACGTTCGGATTGATGGCGTCTTCATCGGCGGTGGTGATCCCGTTGACGCTGTTTTTCATTGGCACGCGAGTGTGGGCGGTCGGCAAGAAATACGGCCACATAACACCGGTACAGATCTTCCGTGACCGCTGGGAGTGCGGCCATATTGGCACGATTATCTTTCTCGTTCAGGCGCTGCTACTGATGCCGTACATAATCATTGGCGTCATGGGTGGAGGAACGGCGCTCCACGCAATCAGCGGCGGCTTTGTGCCGTACTGGTTCGGAGGAGGACTGGTAGCGATCGTGGTGATGAGCTACGTCTTCTTCGGCGGCATGCGGGGGACGGCCTGGGTGAACACGTTCCAAACAGTCCTGTTCCTTACATTCGGAACGGCTGCTGTGCTAGTGGTCGGCGCGGGGATGGGTGGATTCAGCACAGCCATGAATGACATGTTGCAGTCACCGTCTCTGGCTCCCCTGCTTACGCGCGAGCGCGTCAATCCAGCCTACTTCTTCAGCTACATGTTCATCCCGCTTTCCTCGATCGCCTTCCCGCACGTCTGTATCTTCTGCCTGACGGCCCGGCGGATGACGCAGTTCAAAAAGACAGTCATTTATTACCCGCTTTGCATCCTGGCGATCTGGCTGCCTTCGGTATATCTCGGCGTTGCAGCGAACCACGTTACGGATGTCCCTGAGATCCGGCAAAAGATCGAAGCCCGGCAGATTCTGGCGAGTCAGGGCGCGCAGTTGCCGGATG
The DNA here is from genome assembly GCA_019686145.1 of Bryobacteraceae bacterium. GTDB lineage: Bacteria > Acidobacteriota > Terriglobia > Bryobacterales > Bryobacteraceae > JADGHK01. The sequence goes on from JADGHK010000102.1 coordinate 6,510, forward strand.
AAGAGCGGAGCAGGGTTCGCGCTCAGATGGCATCGGATGACGTCATCCTCCTGCTGCTTGGCAAGTACGCGCCCGTATGGCTTGCCGGACTATTGGGAGCGGGCATCATGGCGGCAGTCATGGCGAGCGACTCTCAAATCCTGGCGCTTTCCACCATGTTCACGGAAGACGTGTTCACCTACTACGGTGGAAAGGCGCGCTTCGGAGAAGCAGCACAGGTGGCCACAGGCCGTTTGTTCGTCATCGCGTTCACGCTGGTGGCATACATTGTCGCCTTACAGGCGCCGGCGCGAATCTTTGAGCTCGCTGTGCAGTACGGATTCTCAGGCTACGCAGCATTGTCGCCGCTGCTCGTGGCGGCCCTCTACTGGAAACGAAGCACAAAATGGGGCGCAGCGGCGTGCACGATCTGGACAGCGTGTGCAGTGGCCGCCGTAGCCTGGTTTCAGGCGTCCGTCCCGGCTCCCGTCGGACCACCCACCGTTGTGTGGTCGATCGGCGGCTTCGAGCTGCTTTCACGGACAGCCGGCGGGACTTCCGTCTTCGGCGGCTTTCAGCCCGTTGTGCCGATGACGTTGATCTCGGCACTGCTGATGGTAGTGGTGTCGTTGATGACGAAAAAGCCGAGTGAGGCGACAATCGCGCGCTACTTTCCGCAATGACGCGCACGCAGCAGAGTTGGGCGTCAGGTGAGGACGCGACGGTTTCGCACCGCCGTGCCTTGTCAGCCAGCGGCTATAATCACTGCATGCGGCTGATCGGACGATTTTCCATCCTTGGGCTTCTCATGCTGTCCCTGGCGGCATTTGGCCAGAATCCCTCGAAGAAGATTGATACCGAAGAGCTATCGCGCCTCCTCGAGAAGAGTGAGAACATCTTCTTCCTCGACGTGCGCGAACCCGAGGAGATTCAGAGGCTGGGGAGCGTAAAGGGATACGTGAACATACCGCTGGGACAGCTCGAAAAACGCCTGGCGGAAATTCCGAAGAACAAGGTCATCGTCACCCTTTGAAACCAGGGGGGACGCGCTGCGCGTGCCGCGGCGTTACTTGAGAAGCATGGCTTCAAGACCTTGGGCTCCTGCGG
>JADGHK010000103.1 GCA_019686145.1 Bryobacteraceae bacterium
CGGGACTCAAAATCCCGCGCCCTTCACTGGGCATGTGGGTTCGACCCCCACCTCCAGCACCAACTCCCTCCTCAATGACACCAACCTCCTCCTCAGTGAGAAAGACGGATTCGACGCGGGTGTCCCACTTGCCTCTCCCTTTCAGCTATTTCACTAACCGGTGTTCTAGGTGCGGCAGAAAATTTGTTAGCTATTGACCGTATTCTGGTCTTCGTGTCACAATACGCCTGTTTCTCTTTGAGAAAGATCCAGTCCTAGCCTCTGGGTAGCGAGGCGGTTACTCCCACCGGCTGGTTGAGCGCTGTTTTCTGAACTTGTTGCAGTTGTAGAGAACTTCAGGAGGGAGAATGGAAACCTACCAATCCCGCGAAGCGAGCCGCGGGCCTGTCCGGAAAGCCATCCGAAGCGTGATCCTATGCACAATTATGATCTTCGCGTGGGTCATGAAACCGTTTCGCTTTTTGCATGGTTTCTTACCTTATAAGTTGCGGGAACTGTGCAGGTCCTGGGACTCGAAGATGATTTGGGTCTTTGTGCTCAGTGGAGGCAAACGCGTCTTCATGGACCAGAACTGCACGATGAAGCTGCCTAAGTCATACAAGCCGTTGATTCAAACCAGACCGGAGTGGCAGTTTTCGGAGGAGGAAATCAAGAGCTTCTATGAGAACGGCTTCATCGGCCCTATCACGCTTTGGACTCCCGAAGAGATGGAGGAGATTCGGGAGAAAGTTACCAGAGTCCTTGATCGCCCCTCAAAGGTATATCCGAATGCGGAGAACCAGCTGCGGGACCGGTATATTGATTGCCCTGAGTTCTGGGAAGTAATTTCCGCTCCGCAATTGAAAGAACGCCTCGCCCAACTGCTCGGGCCCGATCTTCTCGTCTGGCGCTCTCAGATCTTCAATAAGATGCCGGGCGGTCCGGAAATTACCTGGCACCAGGCGAGCACCTATATGGCCGAGCAGAAGATCAAAGCCACGCTCGAGCCAAGACATCGCAACGAACTGTTCCAGTTGACCACATGGATTGCGATTGACGACGCCTTCTTTGAAAACGGCTGCATGCACTTCCTCAAAGGCACGCATCGCAAGATGTGGACGATGGTAAAGGGCGGCAACGGCTATATCGGGAACCCTCCTGAGGTGGCCAAGATTATCGGCGGCTATGGGCGGTTCGCCAAATCGTCAGGCCTCACGCTCGAGGTGCCGATTACGGAGGATATGATCGTTCCGATGCCGCTCAAGTCCGGACAGTGCGTCATCTTTACGGAGCGCTGCATCCATGGTTCGCCTCCCAACGTATCGGATAAGCGGCGTTTCGGATTCGTCTTCCGAACGATCAGAACCGACGTCAAGGTTTACCGCGACGAGACCAAGCACGATGTGACTTATCTGAACGAATCCTTTGATCTCCAGAACTGGGGCTGCGCCCTGCTCCGGGGAGAGGATGAGTACCGTCTCAACAAAATGATTCAGCCGCCGCAGTACGAACGGGAGATGACCGCGGCGTAGCGCGTCCTGTTAGAGCAAGTCCGCAGCATCGGAAAGCGCTCGCCACCCAGCGAGCGCTTTTTCCGCTTACCATAATTCTGTCGGGAGGAGCGCAGTCACAATTGCAAGAGATCCCAACATCCAAATTGGACTGGGGTGTCGCGCTTCGCTACGCTGTGATGGTGGCGATTCCTTTGCTTGGCATGGCTGTAACTGTTCATGTCGGAAAGGATTTGACCGCTCCTCCTGTTCTCGAAGGCAGATGGAAGATCGAGCGCGAACCGGCGCTTCCTCCCTCGGTGTGCGAGGAGCAGCTCGCATGGCTTCAGAGTGGAGAATTTGTCCTGATGCAGCAGGGGCAATCCCTTACCGCGATGCCGGAAGGACGCCCTGATCTGGCGCTCGAAGGAAAGGTAACAGGATCTGAGCTTCGCTTCTTCAGCCCGCTGCCCTCGTCAGGCCTCTCCATCCACGGAAGGCTAAGCAAGATCGATGGCGTTGCCCGGCTTGACGCGAGAATTGAGCACGCAGGCGAAGCCCCTTGCAGCGCGCTCTCCTTTCGAGCGCGCCACAATCCCGGTCCTGAAGGAAGCGGCAGGCGCGGGAGCTCATGATGCCGGACTTGCAACTGCTCCTCATTCAGGTTGCATTCATTGTCATCGTCACTAAGACGGCCGGGCTGCTTGTACGGGCAATCGGGCAGCCTCCGGTAGTCGGGGAGCTGGCCGCCGGCATTCTGCTCGGACCGTCCGTGTTCGGCGCGCTTGCTCCGCAGCTCTCATCCACCCTGTTTCCGCCGCACAGTCTCGCCTTCCTCCAGACCCTGAGCCAGGTCGGCCTGCTCTTATTCATGTTCATGGTCGGCCTCGAATTTCAGCCTCGACGGATCCGCCGCTATGGGCATGTTCTGTTCCTCGCAAGCCACTTCAGCATGGCTCTTGTTTTCTTTCTGTGCAGCGCAGTCTCCCTCTTCCTCTACCCGAAACTTTCCGACAACCGGGTGACCTACGTAGAGTTTTCGCTATTCCTCGGGGTCGCACTCGGAGTTTCCGCCTTCCCGGTGCTTGCAAGAATTATTCGTGAGCGAGGGCTGGGCAAGTCCGAGCTAGGCGCGCTCTCGATCGGTTGCGCCGCGGTCGACGACGTCACTGCGTGGTTCCTCCTGGCTTCTATTCTCAGTCTGGTGCGATCCATGCACTCCTCGGCGCCCATCTGGTGGACGCTGGCCGGACTCGCGCTGTTCGTTATCATCGTACTGCTCGTCATCCGTCCCCTGCTCGCTCTCATACTGACCGACAAGCGATGGAAGGGGCCGTATTCGGAGATTTTCATCTCCCTCGTGTTTGTACTGCTGCTGTGCTGTGCGGGTGTCACCGAGTGGCTCGGGATTCACCTTGTATTCGGCGCATTCCTCTTTGGCGTAGCCGTCCCGAGAAAGCATGGGATCTCCGAGGATCTCGAAGCGAAGCTGCGTCCGGTCACCGAAGTCCTGCTGCTGCCAATCCTCTACGCGGTCATCGGCCTTCGCACCAGTTTCGGGCTGCTTCAAAACTCAGAGATGTGGCTGTACTGCGCACTCCTCTTCGCTGTGGCCGTGGCGGGCAAAGCGGGTGGAGTGGCGACGGCCGCGCGTCTCTCCGGCGTGCCGCTGCGAGAATCGGCGGGCTTCGGTATTCTGATGAACACCCGCGGGCTGATGGAGCTCGTAATCGCAAAGATCGGCCTCGACGTCGGCATCATCAATGCGGCGGTCTTCTCCATGCTGGTGCTGGTGGCTCTCGTGACCACTGGCCTCACCTCGCCACTCCTCATGATGGTCTACCCGCGCCGCCAATTCGCCGGTGAAGCAGCGGAGAAACAAGGAAAGATTTCGACAATCGCAGCCAACGCCTGATCCGCCGCTCCCCGGTCTTTCCACATAACAATGCGAACAGGAAGTGTGATAGGATCGTCCCCGCTCAATTTCTGCCGGGACGTCCTGGATGCCAGATCTGCTACAGCAAACTGATCGGGAAGTAGTTGAGAGATTTCTCAGCGAGACTTGCGAAGATTCGTTCCGCTGCCTTTTCGATGCCTTCGCTCCACGGGTGCGCTGCTACTTCCGTCTGCGCGGTTGCGACTCCGGCTTGTCGGAAGAGCTGACGCAGGATGTCATGATGTCGGTCTACCGGCATCGCAGGTCTCTCAGAGAGCCATCCTGCTTCCCGACGTGGCTTTTCAAAATCGCCCGCAACACGCTGCTGGCGCACTTGCGCTCCTCAGCCAGGAAGGTGGCTACGGTCGACCTGGAAACCCTTACGGCATCCGCTCTCCGGCATGATCCGGACTTACTGTCGAAGCAGTGCTTTCGAGAGTGGATGAGATCGTTGAGCCCCACAGAGCAGCGGGTCATGCGGCTGCGTTTTGTGGATGACCTTGAGTATCACGAGATTGCTTCGCTGCTAAAGGCTCCGGTAGGGACGATTCAGTGGCGCGTGTTCCAGGCCAAACGCAAACTGGCGGCACGGTTTAGCGGGAGCAGTCAGTGATCTCCCGTTAAAATCATCTGATCCTCCCCAACAAATCACCATCGTCCGGCCATCTCTACCTCCAACGACCATCTTGTTTACACGGGGTTGGAAGGGGATTTTATGAACCTTTATCGCAATGTACCTTACACTCGGTGCGGGCTCTGGATGCTGATGGCGCTCTCTGCCATCTTGTGGACCGGGAACCTGCACGGACAGGTGCTTTACGGTGCATTAACGGGCAATGTGTCAGATTCGAGCGGAGCAGCGGTACCTGGAGCCGTTGTTGAGGCGGTCAACGTCGCTACGGGTGTCGCCCGGCAGACGAAGTCAGATGAGCGGGGCAATTTCCTCCTTGCGGATTTGCAGCTCGGGCAATACAAGGTCACAATCTCCGCCCCCTCGTTTGCAACCGTGATTCAAGAGGGAGTAACGATTGAATTGAACACGGTCCGGCGTTTGGATGCCCGGCTTCAGGTGGCCCAGGTAAGCGAGAGCATCACAATTGCCGCATCGGCTGTCACCTTGCAGACGGATCGTGCGGACGTCAACCATCAGATTTCCAGGTCGCAGGTTCAAAATCTGCCGTTCGCGGGGAACCAGGGCCGTAATTTTCAGAACCTTTATAAGATCATTCCCGGATTCAGCCCTCCGGGCGAGCTGCATTCCGATGCAGGCAATCCGCAGCGCGCACTAGGAACCAACGTCAACGGCGTCTCCTATTCGAACAACAACACACGCCTTGACGGAGCCACAGTAAGCTATCCCTGGCTGCCGCACATTATTGCTTACGTGCCTCCTGCGGATGCGGTCGAGACGGTGAACATCGTCAGCAACAGTTTCGACGCCGAGCAGGGGATGGCGGGCGGATCCGCAGTGAACGTCTCCATCAAGTCCGGAACCAACGAATTCCACGGCAGCGGCCACTGGTATCACACAAACAGCGCGGTGCAAGCCCGTAACTTCTTCTTCGTGGGCAGCGAGCTTCCCAAGAACCTCCTGAACCAGTTCGGCGGCACACTCGGCGGTCCGATCAAAAAGAACAAGCTTTTCTTCTTTACCGATTGGGAACGCACAACGCGCAGGGAGTATGCTTCCGCCTTCCGCACGGTTCCGACCGCAGCGCTTCGTCGGGGCGATTTCAGCGGCACCGGCGCCCAGATTTACGATCCGCTCACAGGCAACCCGAACGGAACGGGCCGGCAGTTGTTTCCCAACGGGCAGATTCCGGCAAGCCGCATCGATCCGGCTGCGGCGAACATGACCGCGTTAATTCCGGAGCCGAACCTGAGCCTCTTCCCGAACAATTACTTCGCTACCGGAAACTATCAGTTCAACCGGGATAACTTCGACGTCAAGGTCAACTACAACCCCACCGACAGGACGTCTATGTTTGCACGCTACAGTATCTCGCCGAGTGATATCTTCGATCCGCCCTCCTTGGGACCCGCCGGCGGCGATGCTCTTGCCGGCGGCCAGCCAGGCAATGCTCCGGGACGCGTGCAGAGTGCGTCCGTAGGCGGTACCTACACGGTGAGCCCTAGCGTCCTGATCGACGGAAACATCGGCTTCACGCGCCAGCGGCTTGGGGCACAGAACGTCGACATTGACCGCAACTATGGGCTCGAAGACCTGAAGATCCCGGGCACGAACGGACCGGATCGCCTGCAAGGCGGATATCCGCGTTTTACAATCAGCGGATTTTCCTCCCTCGGCAATCCCAACGTTTCGAATCCATTCCTGTTTCGCGATAACCAGTACGTTGCCGTAGGGAATTTGAGCTGGGTGAAAGGAGCACATTCCCTCCGCTTTGGAGGCGAGTACACCTACTACACAATCAACCACTACCAACCGCAGGCATCGAATGGACCGCGCGGCGGCTTCAACTTCAATGGAGGGCTCACAGCACTCAACGGGGGTCCCTCTCCGAATCTCTACAACAGTTGGGCGGACTGGCTGCTCGGACTGCCGTTCTCTCTCGGAAAAGATGTGCAGTACATTAATCCAGCCGCGGTCCGCATGCCCGGCTATGGCTTCTACGCCCGCGATCAATGGCAGGTAACCCGCAAACTGACCCTCAACTTCGGCGCGCGCTTTGAGCGCTATCCGTTCGCAACCCGCGACCATCGTGGAGGGGAGCGCTATGATCCCGCGACAGACAAAGTGCTTGTCGGCGGCCTGGGAGGCGTTCCGGAGGACACCGGCGTGAAGGTGCCCGTTCTGCAGGTCGCCCCCCGCCTCGGCATCGCCTACCGTGCTACGGAAAGAACCGTCGTCCGAGCGGGGTACGGCATCAGCATCGACCCTGACTCGTTCCGCTACATGAGGGATTCATATCCCGTCACAATCTCCTCCCAGTTTTCCGGTGCGAACAGCTATCAGGCGGCCGGTTCCCTGCGTACGGGGATTCCCGAGATTGTGGGACCGGATCTAAGCCAGGGAATTATCGATTTGCCCCTGGCGGTCGGCACGACTACGTTTCCCGAAGAGTACCGCCGCGGCTACATCCAGTCGTTCAATTTCACAATCCAACGCGATCTCGGCGCCGGCTTCAATCTGCAAGCCGGTTATGTCGGTTCCCGCGCGATCCGCCAAACTGCCCGGGTCAACATCAACGCAGCCCCTCCGGGAGGCGGCAACGCCGGGCGCGCTCTGGCTCTCCTGTACCCCGGCCGCGTCGGCACGATCAACCTTTACACTCCGTTCAGCACGTCCAACTACAACTCGCTTCAGACGCAGCTGAGGCGCACTATGGCAGGAGGCAGCTTCTTCGGCATCTCCTATACGTGGTCGAAGGCCATCTCCTTTGCGGATAACAACGACTCAACACTGATGTGGAACTCTCCGGAGTACTGGGGTCGCAATCGCGCTCCGGCCAACTTCGACCGAACGCATAACCTCCAGGTGTACGGCGTTTACAGCCTTCCTTTCGGAAAGGGCAAGCCGTGGGCAAATTCGGGAATCGCTTCCTGGCTTTTCGGCGGATGGCAGGTGAATGGGATCATGAGCATTCTCAGCGGCACACCGTTCACCATCACCTCTGCCGGAAACTCGATCAATGCTCCCGGCAACAGCCAGACCGCGGATCAGGTTGTGGGTAAGGTGCGGAAGCTGGGGCAGGTCGGCCCGGGCACAAGCTGGTTCGACCCGGCCGCCTTCATGCCTGTCACGGAACAGCGCTTTGGCAACGTAGGCCGGAACAGCATGAGAGGTCCGGGATCCTTTAATCTCGACGCCAGCCTCTTCCGAAGCTTCCACCTGACTGAATCCACGCGGCTGGAGTTTCGAGCGGAGTCATTCAGCCTCACGAACACGCCGCAGTTCGGTAATCCGAATGGGAATGCCTCGGCTCCGACCCGCGACTCCAGCGGGGCGATTCGCAGCCTGAACAACTTCAGCTCAATCACCTCGGCAAGCGGCTCCCGGCAAGTCCGCTTCGCCATCAAGCTGTTCTTCTGAGCCGCGGGCGCGGCCTGGCGACCGCGCCCGGTTAAATCTTCTGGCTCTTCCAGCGGCCTTTCCGGAACATCAGCATCCCGACAACGGCGAGCGTCGATTCCGAGATGGCAATGGCAAGAAAAACCCCGTTCT
>JADGHK010000104.1 GCA_019686145.1 Bryobacteraceae bacterium
ACGGATTCCGGGTAGTTCATAGCCGCAGGCTTCGGATAGCGCAAGTCAGACGCGCCGGGGGCGATCACTCAGCCTCAGCAGGCACAAGGATTGCATTCAGCGGCGGTATGGGCCACCCGTTCCCTTCTTCCACTTTTAGTGACGCCCGGAGTGAGTGCACCCGAAGGTGGAAGGAACGCGCCCGCCCTTGTTTAACTCCTTAAAGCCGATCTCGGTCGAATAGTAGATCCGGCTGGTGAAGCCTTTGATCATCTGGAAGAAACGGGCCCCGGGTTCAACGCCCTCCTCTTTGCCCCTGTCGAGCGTTTCGAGAATTGCGGTCTGCTGCGCCGGCGTGCATCGAACGAACGGCCGTTGATGCTTGCGCATTGCGTATCCGTCCAGCCAGGAGAGGCCGGCGAGAAAATGCTCGCGCTGTTCCTGCGGCCCGTCATGGAGGAATAGATCGATGTAGCGGTTGACCAGGGCAGCCTTCGCGCCGGGCGTATCTGTTGCCGGGATAATGAGTTCCGTAAGGGCGACTACAGTCTCGTTCTGGTGGTCGTCAAACAGGAGGGGCTTCCAGGCGGATTGCTGAATGCCTTTGACGGAAGGCTCGGCCTGCGGCGCCGCCGGCGTAGCGGCCGACACTGGCACTGAGGATACAGCAACACCCAGCTTGAGAATTTCCCGGCGATTCATAGGCATCATCGTACACAGAAGCCCGGCGCGGCGCAAATGCCGCCTCCCGGGCCGTTTCCGCCCTGAATTACACTCAAAGGTACTCGATGTTCGACTTTTTCGTTCCGGCGATCGTCTTTTCTATGGAGCCGAGCCCTTGATCTTCCGGGAAGTGGAAGACCGCGATCTCATCGCGAAAGCGCGCCGCGGAAACGTGGAAGCCTACAACCTCCTCGTCTCGCGCTGGGAGCGTCGTGTCTATAACTACCTGTTGAAGCTGGTCGGCAACCGAGAGGATGCACTCGATTTGAGCCAGGATGTGTTTTTGAAGGCCTATCAGAATCTTTCGAAACTCGAGGATCCGGAACGGTTCGCCCCCTGGCTTTTTCGGATTGCCCACAACGAGGCCTACTCGCTGATGCGGAAGGTGCGTCCGGACGGGGAAGTCCCGGACGAAGCCGTGCGTCCGGGGCCAGCGTTCCGCATGCTCCCCATGGAGCTGAATCTTGCCGTCGAGCGGGCGCTTTCCCGCTTAACCCGGGACCAGCGAGAAGTGGTCGTGCTGAAGATCTACCAGGGCTTCAAGTTTGAGGAGATGGCCGAGGTGCTGAACTGCCCGGTGTCGACCGTTAAGTCAAGGTTGTATACAGCCCTCGATCTTCTGAAAGAGACGCTGGCTCCTGTCCAATCGCGGGGGGTCGAATGAACTGCGCGGATTTTGACTGGAAGGCTTACACGCTCGGAGAGTTGTCGGCAGCCGAGCGCGAGCTTGCAAGGTCGCATGCCCAGGAGTGCGCTTCCTGCGGCGAGGAACTGGAACGATTGCAACTCACGATGGCGTCGCTGCTGGCTGTTCCCGACGAGGAGATTCCAAAGCGCATCGCCTTCGTTTCCGACAAGCTTTTCGAACCGCACTGGTGGCAAAGAATCTGGAACTCCGGCCCTCAGCTGGGGTTCGTGTCCGCGGCGATGCTTTCCATCGCAATCCTTGTGAGTGCCTTCACGCGTCCTGCTCCGGCTCCGGTTCCCGCGCCGGAACCGGGCAGGGCGCAGCTGGCAGCCGAGGTGGAAAGGGCCATGCAGCGGGAGTTCGACCGGCGCGTGGCAGATGCCGTGGCGCGCGCCGTGGCGGATGCGGAGAAGCGGCATCGGGAAGAGACGCGGCTGATGCTGACGCAGCTCGAGAAGCGTCTGGAGTTTGACCGGCGGGCCGAGATTCTGGCTCTCGAGGACAGCCTTACTCTGCTGCGGAAGAGCCTCAATCGGGCCTACATCGCGAACAGCCGGGCGGGAGGCACGGAGGAGTGAAAGCACTGGCGCTGCTCTTTTTTTCCGCTGTTGTTGCCTTTGGGGGCGACAAGCCCAAAGTGGACCGGGCGGCGATTGTCATCGTGGAGAAGAGGATCGATCAGGGCTTTGAAAAGCTTTTCCCGGATAATCCATACCTGCTTCTCGGGATGACCCGGGGCGTCTATCTCGATGGATACGGCGCCGTGTTTTCCGCCGAGGTGAATCTGGTCCTGACGGCCGGGCTCTCTCCGTTTCGCCCGCGTGTTACCAAGGAAGAAGTGGCTCAGGTGAAGCAGCAGAAGCTTCAGAGGCTTCCTGAATTGAGGGCGTGCATGAAGGATGCGCTGATTTCCGCGGCCCTCAGCATGGATATGGTGCCCCCCGAAGAGCAGATTGTGCTCGCGGTTTCCCTGTTCCGGCACTCTTGGGAGGATGTGAACGGCGTGCCTCAGCAGATCCTGATGCAGGTAGCCCGAAAGACCATCGTCGAGTTGAAGACTGCCGGCGCCGACCGCAAGATGATTGAAGAAAGCATCCAGGTGCGAGAGTACTAAAGCATGCGCCTTGGCGAAATATTGATTGAGCGTCGCCTGCTCAGTCAGGAAGACCTGGACCGCGCCCTCGAGCTGCAGAAGGAGCGCGGGGAAAAGCTGGGCAAGATCCTCGTAGACCTGGGATTCGTCGCGTCCAGGGACGTGCTGGCCGCGCTTTCGGACCAGCTTTCGATTCCTCTTGTCACCATTGAGGGGCCTCCCGCTTCCTCGCCGGAGATCGAGGCCCTTAGCCCCCGTTTCCTTCGTCAGTTCCGCGTCCTGCCCCTGCATCTGGAGGATCACTCGCTGACGCTGGCGATGGCTGATCCGCTGGATTTCGAGACGCTCGCCGCCGTCCGGAGTTGCACAGGACTGAGGGTGAAACCGGTCCTGGCCGCCGAGCAGGAGATTCTCGAAGCAATCGACAAATACTACGGCGAAACGAATAAGCCTGAGTTCGAAGCCGGCGACGAGAACGAGGCGGCTGCGGACCTCGAGCATTTGCGCGACATGGCGAGCGAGGCGCCGGTGATCCGCATGGTGAATTCGATGATCGCCCAGGCGGTGGAAAAGCGCGCGAGCGATATTCATATCGAGCCGTTCGAGAAGGAGTTCCGCGTCCGCTTCCGTATCGACGGCGTCCTTTACAACCAGGAGCCCCCGCCTCGCGAAGCGAAGGCGGCGATCATTTCCCGTGTCAAGCTCATGGCCAAGCTGAACATCGCGGAACGGAGGCTGCCTCAGGACGGCCGTATCAAGATCAAGACATTGGGCAGGGAAGTCGACCTTCGCGTATCCACACTGCCGACGCTTTACGGCGAAAGCGTTGTCATGCGTCTGCTGGATCGCTCCGCGGGCGATTTTTACGACCTGCGCCGTCTCGGCTTCGACGACAGGATGCTCAGCCGGATGGAGTATTACACTTCCCTTCCGCACGGCATCTTTCTCGTGACAGGCCCTACTGGCAGCGGCAAGTCCACCACCCTCTACTCCGCGCTCAAGAGAATCAATCAATCAGACAAGAAGATCATTACGATTGAGGATCCGGTGGAGTACCAGATGGACGGAATCAATCAGATTCACGTCAACCCGCAGATCGGGCTCACGTTCGCTGCGGGTCTGCGGCACATCGTCCGTCAGGACCCGGACGTCATCATGGTGGGCGAGATCCGCGACCGTGAAACTGCCGATACAGCGATCCGCGCCGCTCTCACTGGCCACTTCGTCTATTCCACCCTTCACACCAATGACGCTCCCAGCGCGATTACGCGCCTTACGGATATGGGTGTGGAGAATTACCTCATTACCTCCTCCCTGGTTGCTGTCCTGGCGCAGCGCCTTGTGCGCGTGATTTGCAGTCACTGCAAGCAGCCGGACGGCACACGGATCGCTCCTTCCGGCGAGACCGTCAACTGCTTCCGCGGCCGCGGCTGCGACCACTGCTTCGGCAGTGGCTTCGTGGGCCGCGTCGGCATCTTTGAGCTGATGGAACTGAATGACGAGATTCGCAAGCTCATCATGGCGAATGCTGACGCGGTTGACCTGACTGCAGCAGCAAGACGCAATGGCATGCGGAGCCTCCGCGAGGATGGCTGGAAGAAAGTGGCGATGGGCGTGACAACAGCAGAGGAAGTGATGCGTGTCACGCAGGAGTTCTAGTTTCGGGGCGGTCCGCGGATGACGAGCTTCTATTTTAAAGCGGTCGCGTCGGATGGGAAGGTACGGACGGGCACTCTGACGGCGGAGTCAGACCGCATTGTCGCCCAGGAACTGCGCAAGCAGGGATTGACGCCCATCTACGTTGGCCTGGAAAAGAAGAGCTCTTTCGAGTTCCGGCTGCCGTCGTTTGGCGGAGGGCGGCGGCGCGACGTGCTCTTCTTTACTCAGGAGCTGTCGACGCTGTTGAACGCCGGGGTGCCGCTCGACCGCGCTCTCACCATCACGAGCGAGCTCACCGAACGCTCGCAGTTCCGCACCGTAGTGCTCGATATTCTGCGGATTCTCAAGGGCGGCAAGTCTCTCGCGGATAGTCTTGCCGCGTATCCTTCCTACTTTTCCGACCTCTATATCAATATGGTCCGGGCGGGGGAAGCCAGCGGCTCCCTGGCAATTGTTTTTGAACGCCTCGCGGAGTTTGAGCGCACGAGAGACGATCTGAAGAATTACATCATCTCCTCGATGGTGTATCCCACGCTGCTTGCTCTGGTCGGCATGGGTTCGATTTTTGTCCTGCTCAATTTTGTTGTCCCGCGTTTTGCCGCTGTCTTCGAAGAATCGCGGATGGCGATGCCCCTGCCGACCAGGATCCTGCTGGAGGCCAGCCGGATTGTGCGCACCTACGCGTGGATGGCTTTTGCGGCTGCTGCGGCTTTGGCTGCCCTGCTCAAGGCGTATGTCGGTACCGCATCGGGGCGCCTCTGGTGGGATTCCTTCCGGCTCGCGATCCCGGTGCTTGGGGATGCGCTGCGAAAGGCGGAAACCGCCCGATTCGCGAGAGCGATGGGAACGTTGGTTGCCAACGGGGTGCCGCTCGTGCAGTCCCTCAATATCGCGAGGGCAATTCTGAACAACCGGAAGATCGCCGGTTCTCTCGAATCCGTAGCGCAGGGCGTAAAACGCGGCGAAGGGATATCGGGACCTTTGCGGCGGGCAGGCCAGTTTCCGCCGCTCGCCGCGCACCTGCTGAGTGTGGGCGAAGAAACCGGCAGGCTCGACCAGATGTTTCACCGAATGGCGGACATCTATGAGACGGAAACAAAGGATGCCATTAAGCGGTTCACATCCCTTTTTGAACCGGTCGTTATTCTGGTGATGGGCGTCCTGGTGGGCGCTCTCATTTTGAGCATGCTGCTGGCTATCACCAGCATCAATGATGTGGCAGTGTAAAGAGATGGAAATGAAATCCAATCGCAGACGTCCGGCCCAGGCCGGTATCACGCTCATCGAGATGCTCGTCGTTGTGACGATCATCGCGCTATTCGCAGCTCTGGTCGCTCCGAGCATGCTGAAGAAGAGCGACACGGCGCGCGTCACCGCGGCGAAAACGCAAATCAACTCGTTCATGACTGCGCTTGGCGCCTACAAACTCGACACCGGCGTCTTCCCGACGACAGAGCAGGGGCTTCAGGCCCTCCGGGTAAAGCCGGCGAACGTCAATTCCTGGCAGGGCCCCTACCTTCCGAAGGAAATCCCGCTCGACCCCTGGGGGAACCCTTACATCTATAAATTTCCTGGCGAGCACGGTGACGAACCGGACATCATCAGCCTTGGCGCCGATGGCCAACCGGGAGGCGAGGGTATTAACGAAGACATTACAAGCTGGAAAAACTAAGTTCACATGACCGGGTCTCGCGCAGGCGTAACTCTTGTCGAGATGCTGGTGGTGGTGGCGATTGTCGGCCTGATGGCTGGCATCAGCTTCCCCGCGGTTACGTCGGGCCTCGAAACACTCCGGCTGAATGAGGCTTCTGAAACCACCGTGGCTTTTCTAAATGCTGCGCTTACACGCGCCGACCGCCGCCAGCAAGTGATGGAAATTACGATTTCCGCTCCAGCGCGCACGATCACCGCCCGCTCCACAGAACCTGGTTACGTCCGGACCCTGTCGCTTCCCGACGGGATCTCGATTGCCCGCGTTTTCCCGGAATTGCCGGAACCGGAGAACGAGCGGCGTTTTCTTCTCTATCCCACGGGGACTGTGCCTCGCCTCGGCATTGAGCTTGTGAATCGCCGCGGCGTCAGCCGCATTGTCCGTGTCGATCCGATTTCGGGCGTGCCAGTCCTGGAACGGACGCCATGAGCACGCGCGGCTTCACTCTCCTTGAGGTGATGGTGGCGACGCTGATTCTAGCCATCGCCGTTACGGGACTTCTCAGCGGACTGTCAACCTCGATGCGCAATGCCGCGCGCCTGACGGACGCTGACCGCGCCGCACTACTGGCGCGCCGCACGATGGATGAGCTGCTGATGCAGCCCCGCCTGCCTCGGTTTGTCGTCCTGGAGGGAGTCCTGGACCCTTCCTATGGAATCGAGGGCGGCTGGCGGGCCCGACGCCTTCCCTTTGAAGCTCCGCCGCAGGTGAATGCAGGCGTGGCCGTGCTGGACCGCGTCGAGCTGGAGGTCTGGTGGATGAGCGGATCCCAGAGGCGGACTTTCACGCTCGAAGGCTATCGCTCACAGATCCTCCGTCCTGAGGACGTAACGCCTGCAGTATCTCGATGAGCGCATCAAGTTCACAACCGGTGTCCAGCCGTGCCGGCCTGACGCTGCTTGAAGTGCTGATTGCGGTAACCCTGGTGAGCTTGCTCTCGGCAGCGGGATTAGTGGCGCTGCGGATCGGCCTGAACGCAATGGAACGTGCGAACTCACGGTTGATGGCGAACCGGCGCGCTTTGGGGGCACAGCGGGCGCTCGAGCAGCAAATCGCTGGCTTCATGCCGGTCACGGCGGATTGCAGCCAGGGGAACCCTGAGGGACCGGGAGTGCGGGTGCCCTTTTTTCAGGGAGAGCCGGATTCCATGCGTTTCGTTTCGAGCTATTCCCTGGAGGAGGCTTCGCGCGGTTTACCCCGCATCCTTGAGTATCAGGTCATCGCTGGAGAAGAGGGCGAAGGAGTCCGGCTCGTTGTGACGGAGTATCTGTACTCGGGGCCCCGATCGACCGGGAGTTTTTGTCTGGGCTTCGGGCCGGATCCCATGCTCGGCGTCACGATGCCGCGCTGGCTCCCGCCTCGGCCTGGGCCGCAATCGTTTGTGCTGGCTGACAAGCTCGCCTCCTGCCGGTTCTCGTACCGCGAGTCATTGCAGACCCCGCCCTACGAGCGATGGCATGCGCGATGGACTCTTCCAAGGTGGCCGACAGCTCTGCGGATTGAAATGACGCCGCTCAAGCCCGATCGAGCCCGGCTGCTCCCGATGTCGATCGCGGTGCCGCTCCGGGCGCAGAAGGATCCAATGGTGTCTTATGCGGAATAGGCGTCAGGGCGGGGCATTGCTGGCTGTTCTGTGGCTGACGGCTGCGCTTTCGGCTGTCGCGTTTACGGTGGCGCAGTCTGTCCGCGGGGAGACGGAACGGGCCTC
>JADGHK010000105.1 GCA_019686145.1 Bryobacteraceae bacterium
TATGTCGGCCAGGAGCACATCCTCGGGCCTGGAAAGCCGCTCCGCAGTCAGATCGAACGCGACCAGTTAACCTCGATCATCCTCTGGGGGCCGCCTGGGGTCGGCAAGACGACGCTGGCGCGGTTGATTGCAAGGCTGACCCGAGCTGATTTCGTACCGTTCAGCGCAGTCCTGAGCGGCATCAAGGAGATCAAAGCCGTAATGGCGGATGCCGAGCGGAACCGCCGCGCCGGCCGCCGGACCGTTCTCTTCGTAGACGAAATTCACCGGTTTAATAAGGCCCAGCAGGATGCGTTCCTGCCGTACGTGGAGCGGGGCGACATCATCCTTGTCGGCGCCACCACCGAAAACCCGTCCTTTGAAGTGATCTCCGCGCTGTTGTCTAGAGCCAAGGTCTATGCGCTGCGTTCGCTGACGGTTCCGGAGATCCTGACGCTGCTTGAGCGGGCGCTGAAGGACAAACGGCGCGGTCTCGGCCACCTGGAACTGAAGGCGGATCGCGGCCTGCTCGAACAGATCGCCGTGTATGCCAACGGCGACGCTCGCACCGCCTACAACATCCTGGAGCTTGCAGCCGCGGCTTCGAAGGGAGGCGAACTCTCACCGCAAGCCGTCGAGGATGCGATGCAGCGCAAGCTGCTCCTTTATGACAAGAGCGGCGAAGAGCACTATAATCTCATCTCAGCGCTCCATAAGTCGGTTCGCTCCAGCGATCCCGACGCAGCGCTGTACTGGCTTGCCAGAATGCTGGAGGCCGGCGAGGATCGGCTGTATCTGGCGCGGCGTCTGGTAAGGATGGCGATTGAGGATATCGGGCTTGCTGATCCGCGGGCGGTCGAGCAGGCCATCGCCTGCATGCAAACTGTACACTTCCTCGGCATACCCGAAGGGGACCAGGCGCTTGCCCAAACTGCGATTTATCTGTCGGTCGCGCCAAAATCTGACGCGGCATACCGTGCCCTGAATTCCGCTTTGGCGGAAGTTCGAAAGGGGGTTGCAGAACCAGTCCCGATGCATCTCCGGAACGCGCCCACACGCGCGATGAGGGAGTGGGGTTATGGTGAGGGCTACCAGCACGCCCACGACTACGAGGAGGCGATTCCCAACATGCAATGCCTCCCGGAGTCGCTCGCCGGGCGCCGCTTCTACGAGCCGACCGAGCGCGGCATCGAGAAGCGGATCCGCGAGCGGTTGGAGGAAATTCGGAAACTCCGGCGAGGACCTACTTCCGGGCAGTCACGGTGATCTCGATCCGCGCCGGGCCAGCCAGTCTGGTGACTCCCACCGTCGTGCGGGCCGGACGCGGTTCCTTAAAGTACGTCATGTAGACCGCATTCATCCGCTGGAACAGATCCATGTCGGTAAGGTAAACCTGCACGGCGACGACGTCTTCGAATCCCATCTTGGCTTCGCGCAGAATCGCACCGATGTTCTCGAGGGTTTGCTTCACTTCGGCTTCGAACTCCTCTGGCAGCTTGCCGGAGGCGTCGCGGCCAACCTGCCCCGAAACGTAAAGGGTCCCGTCTACCAGAATTCCAGGGCTGAAAGGTCCTCCGGGTTTGGAGCCCTTTGGATAGATCACTTGCTTCTGGGCCCCAATCGCTGGAAAACAAAGAGCTCCGAAAAGAATGAGAGAGCAAACGCGGGAGGTACGCATACGTGTAATGATAACGGAACAGATTGGAGCAAACGCCGCCCGC
Organism: Bryobacteraceae bacterium; assembly: GCA_019686145.1. Taxonomy (GTDB): domain Bacteria; phylum Acidobacteriota; class Terriglobia; order Bryobacterales; family Bryobacteraceae; genus JADGHK01. Next base: position 1,701 of record JADGHK010000105.1, read on the forward strand.
GAGGGCTGCTAGATCCTGGCACCTAGTACCAACGTACTGTCAAAATCCAACTGGAATTCTATTGTGGCAGAACTTTTCACAGTGCATCCTGGGAACGTGGAGGGAGGAAGTTCAATGTTCGCAGATCAGCCGCCGAAAGCACCACTAGAGCAACACGAAAGGAGATCCTCGGATAGATTCCCGATTCAGCGGGAGATTCGTTACAAGATCCTGAATAAGAAAAACGGGGAAGAGACTGGAAGCGGCGTTACAGTCAACATGAGCAGTGGCGGTGTTCTTTTCACGACGGAGCGCCTGCTCCTGCCGGGAAAGCGCATCGAGATGGCGATCAGTTGGCCCGCCCAACTGAATAATAAGTGCGCCCTCAAGCTGGTCGCCCGAGGGAGAGTGGTCCGGGCGGAAGAGGGCCGTGCCGCCATCGAGATTCAGCAGTACGAGTTTAAGACGCAGGGATCCAACGGTTTGACCGTCTAGCAGAGGTTGTCGATGCTAGCGGGGTCCGCGAGCATCATTCGGGAGAGTTGCTTCTTTCTCGCAACCTCCTTTTCCCGCTCGCGATTCCATCTGAGACACGCCCGTTCAATCAGCCAAACCGAACGTTGGCTCGTGAAAGGGCGTTCCAGTACGTCAAACCCTCCATTCAGAAGCACTTTCGCCCAGTAGTGGCCGTCAACAAAAGGCCGCGAGACGAGGACCAGAGGCGGAAACGCACGGGTGTGGAGTCGCCTTGCGAATTCATGCCAGCTCATCCCGATGATTGCTTCCTCACAGAGAACGACGACAGCCACCTCTTCGCGGTAGCAAAGCTCCGCAACCTCTTCCTGATTGCACTTCCAGGTGAGCCGGTACGGCTTGTTCTGCAGGATCGCGAACAGGCACTGGTAATCGTCCCGGCCGCCGAGAAGCACGATGTGGTCTACGCGCGTTTGCGGAGGACCGCCAACCTCCAAGGTATCCATGCTCATAGCGTTATCGCTTGTAGAGGCACCACTAGCACGTTCCGCTCAGCGATAGCCAGTAAATCCCTCATTGAAGGCTTTTCATCAGAGTACTAGGAGATTTGAGGTGGGGAAACCTGGGAATACTACCAGTTTAGGCGGGGGATATTGTCGGCAAATCGCCGCTCCCCTGCGCCAGGATCCCGTTTGATTTCACAGAGCCGCTATCCTAAAAAGAAGCCGGAGCAGCCATGCGGAACAAAAGAGTGTTTTGGGCTGGCGTCGTACTTTTTCTAGTGTTGCTGACCCTTGTGGTCTGGCAAGGCTCATTCACACTCGGAGAATTCGGGCCCACCACCGCCGAACAGCGCTACCTGTTCTGGGCAATCTCCACGCTTGTTTTCCTGCTTACAGTAACGCTGGGCTTCATGCTGTTCCGGACCTTCGTGAAGCTTTACATCGAACGGCAGAGCAAGAAAGAAGGCTCGAAGATTCGCACCAAGCTGGTTGTGGGCGCTTTGGCCCTCAGCTTTCTGCCGATGTTCTTCCTTGTCCTGTGGAGCATCGAAGTCCTGAATTACAACCTGGACAAATGGTTCAGCATGCCCGCGGAGGGCATCAATGTGAACCTGCGGGAGACAGCGGAAGCGCTGAAGGCCGATGCACGAGCCCGCGCAACCGCGATCGCCCACTGGCTTGCGCTCCTCCCCGAGACGGAGTCGTACCTGACGACCGGGGGGCGGGACTTGAATACCTTCGATCGGCTTTGCCGGGAGAACCGGGTCACTCGCGCCTGGATCAAGACGGCAAACAATACGCTTTGGCCGATCTGCGGGGACCCGGCAGGCGCTCCCGACCCGGCCGAGTTCGAAGGGAAGGCGCTCCTTCCTAAGCACTTCACGGGAGAGTTGATCGTCCGGACCACTCTTCCGGTGGACCTGGCCGCCCGCCAGCAAGCCATTGACCGCAGAGTTCACGAGTACGGGCAGCTGGCATTGGACAAGAAGAGTACGAGAGCCTTCTATCTTCAACTGCTGGCGTTGATCACGCTCTTCATTCTGTTTGTCGCTACATGGCTGTCCCTGTTTCTTGCCCGCCAGATCAGCGTACCGATCTCAGCGTTGCTGGACGCGGCGCGCGAGGTCCGGCGCGGCAACCTCGCCTATCGCGTCAAGGTGCAGGCGATCGATGAGCTCGCCTTGCTGGTCCGCGCATTCAATGAAATGACGGAGGAGCTGAACGCGAACAGCCTGGAGCTGGAGCGGCGAAGGCGGTTTACTGAGGCTATCCTGGAAAGCATCCCGACGGGCGTGATCTCGATTGATTCCGATGGAAACATTCAGCGGGTGAATCGGGCGCTGCGCCGGATCTTTCCCGAAGACCGTGTCGCTGCCGCGACGAATCTAAGCGACCTTTTCACGGCGGATGACGCCGCCGAGATTCGATACCTCATGAAAAGGGCGCGCCGCACAGGGCTGGCGTCGCGCCAGCTGGAGCTTTCGAACAACAAGGGTGGGACGCTGCATCTGTCCGTGACAGTGTCCGCGCTCGAGGCCGAACCCGCTTCCGGTTTCGTTCTGGTCCTCGAGGATACGACAGAACTCCTTCACGCACAAAAAGCAACGGCGTGGCACGAGGTGGCGCGGCGTGTGGCTCATGAGATCAAGAATCCGCTCACGCCAATCGCCCTTTGTTCCGAGCGGATCGCGCGGCAGATTGATCGCATCAAAGCGCCGGAAGACGTCGGCCGCATCGTGAAAGAGTGCTGTGTCACGATCGGAGCTGAGGTGGAGAGTTTGAAAGCTCTGGTTAACGAGTTCTCTCAGTACGCACGATTCCCGGCCGCGCAGCCGGCGCCCGCTGATGTCAATGAGGTTGTGGAATCAGCTTTAGCCGTGTTTGCCGGCCGGTTGGATGGTATCGAGATCACAAAAGTACTCGCGCCTGATTTGCCTAAGGTATTTATTGATAAAGAGCAGTTCAAGAGGGTGGTGGTCAACCTGGTCGACAACGCGGCGGAGGCCATGCAGCATTCGCTGGTAAAGAGGCTGTACGTCGGAACCCAGGCAACCTCTCCGGAAACGGTGGAAATTACGGTGGCGGACACGGGAGCCGGAGTGTCTGCTGAGGATCGGGAAAAGCTCTTTCTTCCCTACTTCTCGACAAAGAATCGTGGGACGGGCCTTGGCTTGGCAATCGTCAACCATATTTTGTCGGAGCACAAAGCGAACATTCGAGTCGAGGATAACCAGCCTTCGGGAGCGCGTTTCATTGTGGAGGTGGCGGCGCTGCCGGCGAGTGAGACGGCGACACGGTCCGCCACGGAGATCGGAGCGTGAAAACGTCGAGAATCCTTGTCGTCGATGATGAGCCGGGGATCCGGCAATCCCTGTCAGGCGTATTGTGCGATGAGGGCTACGAAGTCCACGCGGTAGAGAGCGGGGAAGCGTGCATCGAGGAGCTGCGTCGCCGGACTTTCGAAGTCGTTCTGCTCGATATCTGGCTGCCCGGGATGGATGGTTTGGAGACGCTTGCGCGGATCCAGGAACTCCCCTTTATCGAGCAGCCGGTGGTTGTCATGATCTCCGGGCATGGCAATATCGAGACCGCCGTCAAGGCCACCAAGCTGGGCGCCTTCGACTTTTTGGAGAAGCCGCCAACCATCGAGAAAGTATCCGTCGTTGTCAAGAACGCCATTCAGCAGCGCCGCATGGAGCTGGAACTCCAGCGGTTGAAAGAGGAAGGGCGCGGCACGCCGCGGATCATCGGCGAGAGCGTCCCGATGAAAGCCCTCCGCCAGCAGCTACGCCTGATGGCGGGCACCAATGGACGAGTTCTGATCTTTGGCGAGAGCGGCACCGGCAAAGAGCTGGTGGCCCATGCCATTCACGCTTACAGTCCCCGGGCCCAGGATCCGTTCGTCGAGGTGAACTGCGCCGCAATCCCCGAAGACTTGATTGAAAGCGAGCTGTTCGGCCACAGAAAGGGCAGCTTTACGGGAGCGACCGAGGATAAGATTGGGAAGTTTCAGAAGGCCGACGGAGGAACTCTGTTTCTTGACGAAGTTGGCGACATGAGCCTGAAGACGCAGGCGAAGGTGTTGCGTGCGCTCGAGGAGCAGCGGTTTGAACCCGTCGGCGCGGATTCGTCCGTGCAGGTGGACGTCCGGGTCATCGCGGCCACCAACAAGAATCTCGAAGAGGAGATTGAGCGAGGCAACTTCCGGGAGGACCTCTTCTACAGGCTGAACGTTATTCCCTTCCATGTGCCGCCGCTGCGCGAGCGGGTCGAGGACATTCCTTTGCTGGCGGACCACTTTCTCCGGGAGTTTGCGCACGCTTACGGAAGGAAGGCGAAGGAGCTGACGCCGGAAGCATATCGCGTGCTCTGCGACTATAGCTGGCCGGGCAACGTCCGGGAGCTGAGGAACCTGATGGAGCGAATTGTCATCATGAATCCTCAGGTTCGGATCGATGCGAGACATATTCCGCTCAATCCAGGCCGGCGGGCCGTCTTCGACCTTCCGGTCGACCGCTTCGGCAGCTTGCAGGAAGTCCGCGCAGCAGCCGAGCGGGAGTATATCCTTCGGAAACTGGAGGAGACGAACGGCAACGTGTCGCGCGCTGCTGAGCTTCTGGGACTCGAGCGCAGCAACCTGTACCGGAAGATGAAATCGCTCGGCATTACGCCGAAAGAGTAAGCATCAATCTCCACGAAAAACTGCGATCGGGCGTCTACCTTCATACAGATGACCGAAGAGGCTCGGTGCTTTGAGGGATGATCTTTGTGGCATATAGGGGCAAGTATGAGACTGGCGCATATCTTCTGTGCGATGGTCTTGGCGGGCTGTTAAGCAGTTCCAGCAGCTTGCGAGGAGCGGGTTCTCAATCTCTCGGGGAGGGAGGCGCAGTTTAGCGGAGCATTTCAGCAGGGCTCTGTAATGCCGAAGTGGAGCGGGAACTACTTGCTCCAATTCGTAATTTCCCGAACCAGCCAGGAGGCGGGACCGAACGTTCGGGCCTGGGACAGAACGGGCAAGCTCGTCCTTGAAACGCGCGTCTGGTCTCCTGACGCCTGGCAAGTCACGGTCTTCGATATAGCGGGCTCAACGGAAGGCGAAGTCGCCGTGGCCGGGGCGGCATATACGAATTCCGGAACCAGGACTCCTTTTATCGCGTGGGTCTCGCCGTCGGGTGAGACGCGGCTGGCCGTGCGGACGTCGCCCTTCTCTCCCGAGGCGCTGTGCTTTGGCCCCGACGGCTCCGTGTGGGCTTTGGGCGCACACTACGATGAATCGGGACTCATCGAACCGGAGCGGGGCACATTGCAGCAGTATGACCGGCAAGGCAAACTCGTTCGCGAACTGCTCCCCCGCTCTTCGTTTGCAAATGCGGTCAACCCGGCGCTTGGCCCCGGAGATCCCGCACATGGTCCTGCCGGGAGAGCCGTGCTCATGACGCTTCAGGACCGGATCGGCATCCTCAGCAAGAGCGCCAGGGAGTGGATCGAGGTTGACTCGGCCGGGAATCTGATCGGACGTTGGGCTTTCTCCTGGCCGGAGGCGCGCAACAGGAACGGGGAACCGGAGGCCGGTAAGAAGCGAGAAATCATCGGGAATGCCGCGGCGTTCCGTGCCAATGGCGATGTCCTGGCCACGTTCTGGGATCCGGCAGGAAGACAAGTCTACAGGCTGGACCGCGCCAGCGGGCGGTGGTTGCCCGTAGCCGCTGAGAGCGACATCGCCAGCCGCGTGATGTTTGGAGCGGATGGGAATTCGGTGGTGATGTCGAAAGGGCAAGGCGACCAGTCGCTGATTTGGGTCGATTCAGGCATTTAGTCC
>JADGHK010000106.1 GCA_019686145.1 Bryobacteraceae bacterium
CCACAGTCGGGCCGGGGGGGCTTCGAGCGCTGGGATCCCGGAGGGATTACAAAAAAATACTGGACCAAACTGGTCGCCTTATGTATGATCGAAATGTTACTGCAAATGATTTGCAGTAGCGCTGCGACTCCTAAGACAAACGGGGCCTGCCCGGCGAACTTTGGCGAAGCGACCGGCAGGCCCTTGGCGACAACCGTATCACAGTTGGCGACCGCCTCCCATTATAGGCGTCGCCGCGTTCAAAGACAGGAGGACGTCTATGCTCTCTCCGCTTTGGTGCTTGAGAGTATGAGCCGGGAATCGTGTCTCCTGGCGGAGATCCCGGACTTCGGATGTGTCTACGACTGCGGCGAGTGCGGCTGCATTCACGTAAGGGTGGGGCCGCTTAGCGTCAGGTTCTCGCCGCAAGCCTACATGCAGCTTGTCGCGCTGATTCATACCAGCGCGGCGAACTTTGAGACGTGGCTGCACGAACGGCAAGATGCGCCGGAAGCGTGCGAAGAGGGAGGTGACGCATGAAACAGGCATTTCTTGTGCTCATGCTGCTGGCGGCCAGATCGGGGAGCGCGGCGCCAGCCGAGGGGCGCGTGGTTGATCTGCAGGATCTTCCTGTACTCGGCGTGCGCGTCGTGGTCAGCGATTCTTCCGGCCGGATTGTTTGTGCGACAACGACCGCGGCTGATGGGACCTGGTCCTGTCCGGAGGCAAGGTCCATGCCGCTCCTCGTGACGGTTACCGGCGAGCAGTGGGAGCGCGCCCTTGTGCGGATAGACTCTACAGGCCGGCCGGCTGTCATTCGTTTGCGTCCCGCGGCACTGCTGCAGACGGTGGTTGTCTCGGGCTCCCGCACCGAGGAGCTACAGGATGAGTCGGCGCAGCGTGTAGAAGCCGTCCCGCGCAGGCGGATTCTCGCGACGGGATACGAGCGTGTAAGCGACGTGCTGGCAGAGATACCAGGCGTGGTTACGCGACGAGGCGGCAACGCCACGGTTGCAGGTGAACAAATTCAGGGAATCGAATCCCGTCAGGTTGCGATTCTGCAAGACGGGCTGCCGGTGCCCGGCGCACGGGGCGTGAAGAGCGGCGTGGTGAATCTGCACCGCCAGGGCACATCGTCGCTGCAACAGATTGAAGTGGCCAAGGGAGCCGGCTCGGCGCTGTATGGAACAGATGCAATCGGAGGCGTCATCAACCTGATCTCCCGAGAGCCTTCCCATCCGTTTGAGGTCGAAGCAAATGTCTCCGGCGGAAACATGGGGCTCTTTGGCGCGGACGGATCGGTAGGTGGCCGGTTCGGCAACCTCTCCGTTCTTGCGAGTGGCGGAACTCACCGGATGGATGGCTACAGGCTGGTGGCCTCGAGTCCTGCGCACGTCGGGCCCGACTGGAACCGGCAGGACGGCTCCTTGCGCTTGCGGTGGGCGCTCGATCCAAAGCTGTTCCTCAGCGTGGGGGCCAACGGGTATCACAACCATGAAGAGGCCGTGAATCTGACGGAGCAGGGCAATGCTCGAGGCGTGTTGAATGACAGCACGCAGGCCTATTCGCTTACCTTCGACTACGTACCACTGCCGTCGCTCACTGCGCAGGCGCGGCTATATCGCGCTCGCTATGACGAGAATTCGCTGACCACGCTGTTGCAAGGAAATCTCCCGCCATCGCCGGCAAACCTGAATCAGCTTTACCAGCGCATTGATTCGACGCTGGGCTACAGCCGTGCCGGGCATGTCGTGCAGGCTGGAGCAGAGTGGGCGCAGGACAACTATCGCGGCGCAAACCGTCTCCTGGGGGATAACGCAGGGCAGCAGATCACGCTGACAGACGGTTGGGTGCAGGATCGGTGGGCCATTAGCCGGCGCGCCACGATCACCGCTGGCGGACGCATCAGCGGGCATTCTGTCTATGGCGTCAATGCAGTGCCTAAGGCAGGGTTGGTGGTCCGGGCGACAGAACGCCTGTTGCTGCGCGCCTCCTACGGACACGGATTTCGCGCGCCAGATCTCGGTCAGTTGTACTACCGGTTCGCGAACCCGACGAACTTCTACCAGGTGATCGGGAATCCAACGCTGCGGCCTGAGACGTCGCGCAGTATCCAGGCAGGCGCGGGATGGCGCGGGAACCGGTGGAGGGCGAACCTGACCCTGTTTCACAACCGTGTGCGGGGCCTGATCGATTCTACGTTCATTGGAACGCCTCGCACGCCCACGGAAGCGGCCGCGCTCCTCGCTCAATACGGAGTGCCGGCATACTACAACCCGATCCTCAACCGGCCACTGTACCTCTATCAGAATCTCTCGCGCGTGCTGACACGTGGCGCCGAGATCGACGGAGAGGTTCTGCTTGCCCAAAACTGGCGGGTGCGCGGCGCCTACACGTTCCTTGATGCGAGAGACGAAGCGACGCGCCTGCGTCTTGCCCAGCGGCACCGGCACCAGGGCTTTATCGGGACTGAATATACGCTCCCGCGCTGGGGCGTCAGCGCGAATCTGCGGGGTACATTCTACAGCCGCTGGCTGCTCAATGCCGCCTCGGGAACCAGCGCATACGGATACCGCATTTGGGATCTCTACCTCTCGAAACAATTCAGAGGGCTGACTGCATATGCGTCCATTGACAACCTCTTTGATTCGGTAGATCGCAAGCTTCGAGAGACGCCGCCCACGTTCGACCGGCCGGATTTCGGGCGCAGCTTCCGAATTGGGATGCGATGGAACTTTCCGAGGGAGTGAACGATGATGACAGCGAACAGAATCCAGCGCAGAACATTTCTCATGATGCCCTTGGCGGCGGCCGGGCTGTGCGCCGCCCCCGATCCTGCAGCTCCTTCTCGGACCGGCGTTCTTCTGCTTGCGCACGGAGGCCGGCTGGCGAGCTGGGACCAGGAAGTGAACCGGATCGCTGCGGAGGTGGACCGCACGTATCCAGCTGAAGTGGCATTCGGGATGGCGGCGCGCGCTAATATTCAGGCTGCCATCGACCGCCTCATTGCAAGACGGATCTCACGCATCGTTGCAGTCCCGCTGTTCATTTCGTCGCACAGTTCGGTCATTCGTTCGACCGAATGGCTGCTCGGGCTGCGGTCTGAAATGCCGGCGGAGTACAAGCTCTTTGCATCCATGTCGCACGGACACGGAGCGCATGGAGCACACGGCCATCATGCCCTGAGCGATGATGCGCTAAAGCCGGTGAAGGTGGATGTCCCGGTTACGATGACCTCGGCCATCAACCGCCATCCGATTGCTGCCGACATCCTAATGGACCGAGCCCGCGAAATCAGCCGGGACCCTTCAAAGGAAGTGGTCGTGCTGGTTGCGCATGGACCCAACTCAGACGATGACAACGCGAAGTGGCTTGAGGATCTGGCGGCCCTTGCAGATCGAATGCAGGAGCGAACGAAGTTCGCGCGAATCGACTACCTGACGGTGCGCGATGATGCGAAAGCCGAAGTGCGCGAGAAAGCCAAAGCTGAGTTCCGTGCCCTAGTGGAAAAGGCGATGCGGGAAGGCCACCATGCTCTGATTGTTCCGGTGCTGCTGTCCTACGGGGGCATTGAAGAAGGAATCCGTAAGCGCCTCGAAGGGCTCGAATTCACCATGGCTACGCAAGCACTGCTGCCGGATACGCGCATCGCGACCTGGGTGCTCGAATCCGTCCGGCCGCATGTGCAGGGAACCTCCCGGCAACTTCCCAACGAAGCCCCGGCCGCGTGCGTGCGGCTTCGAAAACGGTTCGTCGCACGAGCAGATCAGGAAATTGCCGAATGATAAGGAGAGTTTTGTCAATCCGATTGTCTTGGGCCATGGTGTGCTTTGCGGGCGCGCTTTTCGCCCCTGTCATGGCGCAGCAAGCCCCTGCGATTCTATCTGGCCGCGTGGTGGATCCTAGCGAGGCAGTCGTGCCAAGTGCCTCTGTGGCCGTCACTGGGCGGCAGGGCCAGTCGAAGAAGACTGTAACCAGCGCGGATGGAAGCTTTCAGTTTGAGGATCTGGACGCGGGCACGTGGGAGCTCCGCGTGAGCCGGGAAGAATTCGGGGAACAAACCCGGTCCGTTGTCCTTCTGCCGGGACAAACCGTCGAGCTGACGATCACCTTGCATCCTCGTTCTGTCTCTCAATCTGTGAACGTCGTCGAATCGGCGGATTCGGTTTCGGGATCTGTCACAAAGATGGACGTTCCTCTGCTTCAAATCCCCCAGGCAATCACTGTGATCGACCGCGTACAGCTGGAGGAGCAGGCGCCGCTTACACTGCAGGAGGCGCTGCGGTATACGTCGGGGATTTCGACCGACACCTATGGAATTGATGCACGCGGCGACTGGGCGGTCGTGCGCGGTGGTGAGGACTGGGGCCAGTACCTGAACGGTCTTCGAATGCTGTTCTGGTACAACAGCTACACTCGGCCTGATCCATATGCTCTCGAACGTATCGAGGTGATGCGCGGGCCGTCTTCCGTGTTGTTCGGCCAGAGCGGCTTCGGCGGGGTTATTAATCTCATATCGAAGCGGCCGCTCGAGCGCCATCACCGGGAGATTCAGGTACAGCTCGGCAGCTTTCGACGCCGTCAGGTGGCGGTCGACGTCACAGGTCCGATCGATCGCGACTCAAAGTGGCTGTATCGCTTTATCGGCTTAGGACGCGACAGCAACACGCAGGTAAAGCATGTCCCCAACGACCGTCTCCTGGTTGCTCCATCGCTCACGTGGCGGCCGAAGGCTACGACGTCCTTGACCATTTTGACGACCGTGCAAGAGGACCGCTCGGGTTCGACGATCGGATTCTTTCCCTGGCAGGGAACACTGTTCGACCATCCGCTGGGCCGAATTCCTACCGACACTCTCATCAGCGAACCCGGCTTCGACGAGTATCGGACGGACCAGGCCACAATCGGCTATCTGTTCCAGCACCAAATGAATTCACGCTGGACGCTGCGCCAGAACTTCAATTACACACAAGGCCACAACAGTTACCAGAGTATCTATACCGCCTTCGACCCGGTACCCACGTTCAATGAAGACAATCGTACGGTCAACCGGGAGCTTTATATGAGCAAGCAGACCGCACGCAGCCCGGTGATCGATACGCAATCGGAGCTGCGCTTCGAGACCGGACTGATACGTCACACGCTGCTAACCGGAGTTGACTATCAAACATCATCCGTCAACCAAAGGATGGCTTTCGGCCCTCAACCGCCGATTGATGTCTTCAACCCGCAGTATGGCAACTATACAGTGCCTGCCCTCACGCTGATGCCGAAGCAAAGCCAGCGGCAAGTGGGTGTGTATGCGCAGGATCATGTCAACTTGGGCGAGAGGTGGTCGGCGACGTTCGGCATCCGCAAAGACTGGGCGAGGTCGGAGACAGAAGGCGATCCCGCAAGCAGAAATGACGATGGAGCAGTGACGGGCCGCGCAGGGGTTGTATACAGCGCGGCTGCAGGAATTACGCCGTACTTCAATTACTCGCAGTCTTTCCAGCCCATGGCAGGCACGGACATCTTCAACCGCCCTTACGATCCGATCCGAGGCAGGCAGATGGAGACAGGGGTGAGGTTCCATCCGGGCGCGGGCAATCATTTCATCTCGACCGCGCTATTCGATATCCGCGAGGAAAACCGGCTCACACCCGATCCTCAGAATCCCCTGAATCAGACACAGTTGGGTGAAGCACGCGTGCGGGGTCTGGAAATCGAGGGTCGGAGCAAGCTGCCGCGCAATGTAAACCTTCTGGTGAACTACAGCTTTCTGGACGCCCGCGTTTCGAAGAGCAACGGCCCGGATCAAGGCAAGCGTTTGCCCGTCGTGCCGAAGCATATCGCGTCGCTTTGGGGTGTGAAGTCGCTTCGTATAGACGGCTTGCCTGGAATGCTGACTGCGGGCGGAGGCATCCGCTACAACGGGCACTCATTCGGTGGGGACGACTTCATCCGCACGCCCGCCTACACGTTGTTCGACCTGATGGTCGCCTATGATTCCGGCAAGTGGCGTCTCGCCGTCAATGCAGCGAATGTGACCGACAAGGTGTATGTCGCCTCTTGTCTGGCGCGCGGAGACTGCTTCTACGGAGTCCGGCGGACGATCACGGCGACGATCGCCTACCGGTTCTAGCGCCTGCGACAGATGTAAAACCTGCGGGCGGGCCCTCGAACCGGGCCGTTCAGCTGAGCAAGGAGAGCTGAAATCTGGCAAACTGAAGAGACCAGCAAGCCCAGCCATGAAACCTGTTGCGTCCCCTGCTGCAACCTCGACGCCCTCGCGAGGGCTAAACGTCGTACTTTGGATCGTTCAAGTCGTGTGCGCAGCGATGTTTGTGTTCGCTTCCGTGCCGAAACTCACCAGCGATCCTGCGGCAATTCAGGGCTTTGAGCTACTCGGTTTGGGCCAGTGGTTTCGATACCTGACAGGTACTCTCGAGGCCCTGGGCGGCATCGCACTACTGATTCCCCCGGCAGCTCCTTTTGGCGCCCTTGTGCTTGTGTGTGTAATGGTTGGCGCCATCCTGTCGCATTTGTTGGTGCTTCCGGGATCCCCGTTACCCGCGCCGGTCTTCTTGTTGTTGTGTCTGTTCATTGCGTGGGGACGGCGTGCGAGGCTGCAAGCTCTGTTCTCACGCCGGTAGGCTGTATGATCAGCCTGCCAACCCCACGATACTGTGGATGATGGCCGGTAGCCAGTAGTAGCGGCTGAAGTAGTAGGTGCCAATCAGAACGATGAGAGTTGCAAGATTCAGGAGAACGAGCGCCGCCGCTTGGAAAGCGGCGTGAGAAGGCGGCTTCCGCGCGCGAAGGAACAGTTCCGCCAGAATCAGGTTGGGGACATAAAAGAAAAAGGACATCACCATGTCGAAAGGACCGCGAAAGTCGGAGGTGTGTCCGAGCCTTTTTGCCGCGATCAGCCAGAAACCATAGTCCATCCGGTAGAGCCACGAGCCAATGGCAAGGGCGAACAATCGGACCGCCCAGGCTCGATGGTTCTGGAAGTCCCGGCGGCGGGCATATCGAAAAGTCTGAACCGCAGCGAGAATCATCAGTGCGCCGTAGAGGCCGAACCCTACATTCATCACGGGGCCCCCGATTGTCCCCTTGCTTAGGATGAACGCGAGGCCGCCGATGCCCGCAGCGGCCGCAGTGAATACATAAATTCGTCCGAACAGACGGTGCAGCGACGGGAACCGGCGTCGCAGTCCACCGATCAACTGCACTGGCCCGAAGAGGAGGATCACGGCGCCCGTTGCGAGGTGAGCACCCATTCCTACAACCGCTACCAGATTGTCTTTGTCGTAGAGATCCGGAAGAGTGGAGTTCCACGAACTCAGATCTTGCCTTACAACCGCGCCCAGGTAGAAGGCAATGATATAGACCCCGAAAAGCGCAGCACTGAGCCAGCTCGCAAACACGAGGCCCGCGCCCGACCACCGCAGCGCTCCCGTTGGGCGGGCAATCGATTCAACGTCAGGAACGGCCGTTGC
>JADGHK010000107.1 GCA_019686145.1 Bryobacteraceae bacterium
TGATAGGGCTTCAGCCGCGACGGCCAGGTGTTGTTCCCATGGGGGCTGACCTGCGGCAGTTGCCGCTGGCGCGCCGCGTGCCGGGCACTTCATTTTCGGTCGGCTGTTCCTCTTTCAGGAATCTTGCACGTAGGCCGGGTACAAGAGATCTCCACGGTCGAGCAGAAAGTTCAACTTGGATCGCGCGGAACCTGAACAACCCGTAGCACAGATTGGCGAGGATATTCCGGCGAGTCTGAATCTACGGACTCGAACCCGTTCCGGCTGCGATTCCATCAAAGGTTGGAACCTTCACGTGGGAAGCCTCATCGTACCCCGGATCGATCGGACCATCGCCGCGCTCATCGATCACACTCTCCTGCGGCCGGACGCGTCGCGTGAAGACGTGGTGCAAGTCTGCCGCGAAGCGCTCCTGTACCATTTTGCGAGCGTTTGCGTAAATCCTTACTGGGTGCCGGTGGCGGCGAAAGAACTTGCCGGATCTGCCGTCAAGGTATGCACGGTGGTGGGGTTTCCGCTGGGCGCCACTGGCACGCCGGTCAAATGCGCCGAAACAGAACTGGCGATCCGGAACGGCGCGCGGGAGGTGGATATGGTGATGAACGTCGGAGCGCTCCGATCCGGCGATTTCGACGCCGCAAGGCTGGATATTCAGGCAGTCGTTGAGCTGGCTCATCGCTCGGGCGCAATCGTCAAGGTGATCCTTGAGACGGCGCTCCTCGATGACGAGCAAAAATCCATCGCCTGCAGATTGAGCAAGGCAGCCGGAGCCGACTATGTAAAGACCTCGACCGGATTCGGCCGAGGCGGCGCCACGGTGCATGATGTCGCCCTAATGCGTAAAGTGGTAGGACCGGATATGGGCGTGAAAGCTTCGGGAGGGATTCGGAGTCTGAGCGAGTTGAAAGACATGGTGGCGGCTGGCGCCTCCCGGATCGGCGCGAGCGCGAGCGTCAAAATCATCGAGGAAACGGCAGCCTGAGTCATGTCTGCCCTCCGCAACAAGTCGCAAGTGCGCTTCCGCGAGCGTGCGGAACTGCTGGATTTCCTGCTCGAGGTGTCGGCGGTCATGGCCGACACACTCGATCTCGATCAACTCATGGCCAACGTCGCCGAGATCGTGTCGCAGGTGATCCAGCATGACCTGTTTGCGATCCTGCTGCACAGCGAACGTCAGGGTGGCCTCGTGATCCGGCATGCCCGCGGACACCGCGATGAAATCGTCAAGAATCTGGTCGTGCCGCTCGGCGAGGGAATCACCGGCCTGGCCGCGCAGACACGCCAGCCGATTCTTGTAAATGACGTTCGCAGCGATCCGAGATACCTGAACGCGATGGACGCCGTGCGAAGCGAACTCGCGGTGCCGATGATAGCCAGAGGCAAGCTTGTCGGAGTGATCGACGTCCAGTCGACACAACAGAATGCCTACAGCGAGCAGGACCGGGCGCTGCTGATGCTGGTTGGCTCCCGCGTGGCCGCGTCCATTGACAACGCCCGGCTGTACCGGCGGCTGGAGCGGCAGAACCGGATGCTGAGAACTCTTACGCAGCTATCCCAGGAGTTCTCCTCCACGCTGGACCTTGACGAGCTGCTCAGCCGGATTGGAAAGTCCATCCGCACGCTCATCAACTACGACGCTTTCAGCATCTTTCTCCTCGACTGGAATCAGAAGACGCTGAAGCACAGATTCAGCGTCCGCTACGACAAGCGCGTGGAGCTGGATAACATCCCGGTCGGCCTCGGAATTGTGGGCGCCGCGGCCGAGATGGGAGTCCCCATCCTGGTGCCCGATACGCTGGCGGACAAGCGGTACATTGACGCCCACGTCGGCATCCGGTCGGAGCTCGCTGTCCCGCTCGTACTGAAAGACCGCGTTATCGGAGTGATGGATCTTGAAAGCGAAAGGCTTGGCTATTTTTCCGAAGACCATGTCCGCACGCTTTCGCTTCTGGCGCCGGCAGTTGGCGCCGCGCTCGAAAATGCGCGTCTCTATCAGGAGCTCGCGCAGCGCGAGCAGCGCATGGAGCAGGACCTGGCGGCGGCGCGGGACCTGCAGTCCGTGCTCCTTCCGCGAAAGGCGCCGGAGGTGCACGGTCTGGAGATCGGTATCGGTCTCCGTCCTGCCCACGAAATCAGCGGAGATCTCTACGACTTCTTCGAGCACGGCGACGAGTGCGCGCTCATCGCGTTCGGCGACTCGAGCGGCAAGGGAGCGGCTGCAGCCCTTTACGGCGCGCTCGTCAGCGGGCTGCTGCGGACGCTCGCTCCCCGGCGGCGCGGCCCGGCGCTCCTGATGCGGGCTCTGAATGAGGCGCTTTTGGAGCGCAAGGTGGACGCGCAGTACGTCACGCTCCTGCTGGCGCTCTGGGAGCCAAGGGAAAGACTGCTCACGGTCGCGAACGCAGGAGCCATTCCGCCCATGGTGGCGCGAAACGGGCAGATCCTGCGCCTCAACGCGACTGGCGTACCGCTGGGATTGTTAGAAGGCCGGGAGTATGAAGAAGTGCGCTTCGAAGTTCAGCCCGGCGACATCATTCTGCTGTACTCGGATGGAATCCAGGATGAGGCCAACCTTTCCGACGAAGAATACGGCCGGTGCCGTCTGGCCCAGCTCCTCGCGCAGGTTGGCGCCGAATCCGCCCAAGGAATCGTCGACGCAGTGCTTCGCGACCTCGATCAGTACGGCGAGGGCCGCCCGCCCCTGGACGATCAGACTCTCATCGCCCTGAAGGTTACTTGACATCACTCATGGACTGTCCTTTTCGATACGAGCGTGAAACGCTCTACTGCGAGGAAGTGCCCCTCGCCGACATCGCTGCCAGCGCAGGCACGCCCTGCTACGTCTACTCGAGCAAGGCGATCCTCGACCGCTTCCACGCCTACGAGGATTCCCTTGCCGATATCCCTCACGCCGTCTGTTATGCCGTGAAGGCAAACAGCAACCTGGGCATACTCGCGCTTCTCGCCAAGGCTGGAGCGGGCTTCGATATCGTTTCGGGAGGCGAGCTCTACCGGGTCCTGAAGGCGGGCGCTTCTCCGGGCAAAGTTGTGTTCTCGGGAGTCGGCAAGACGGCAGAAGAAGTCGAGTATGCACTCGAACAGGGAATCCATAGCTTCAACTGCGAATCGGAGCCGGAGCTGGCGCTCATCGATTCGCTCGCCGGCCGGCTTGGCAAGCGCGCCAGAGTCGCATTGCGCGCAAATCCTGACGTCGATGCGGTGACCCACCCCTACATCTCAACCGGGCTGAGCGAACACAAGTTTGGCATTGACATCAAGCTGGTGGAGGCCATATACGAACGAGCCCGCGCTCTTCGAAACATCGAGCTTGACGGTGTGAGCTGCCATATCGGCTCTCAGCTCCTCGATCCCGCTCCGGTACTGGAGGCGCTGGACCGGCTCTTGGCGCTCGTGGATCGCCTGCGCGCCAAAGGGACCGAAATCCGCCATCTGGATCTTGGAGGCGGCATCGGTGTCCCCTATAAGCGTTCCGATCCGGCTCCGGACATTGCAGGCTTTGTCCGGGAGGTTCGCAAGCGAATCGAGGGCCGGAATCTGAAGCTGATGCTCGAACCGGGACGGTCGATTGTCGCCGAAGCAGGAGTTCTCCTTACGCGCGTCCTGTATCGGAAGACAACGCCCCGCAAGGAGTTCATCGTTGTCGACGCTGCGATGAATGACCTGATCCGGCCATCCCTCTACGGCTCCTACCACGAAATCATCCCGCTCCGAAGGCGCGCGGCGGAGACGATCACAGCCGATGTCGTTGGTCCGGTTTGCGAAAGCGGCGACTTTCTCGCAAAGGACCGGCAGATCGCAAACGTGTTTCCCGGAGACCTCCTCGCTGTCTGCACGTCAGGAGCGTACGGATTCGTCGCAGCCTCCAACTACAACTCCAGGCCGCGCCCCGCCGAGGTGCTGGTGGAGGGATCGCAATGGCGCATGGTGCGGCAGCGTGAGACGCTCGAGGATCTGACGCGAGGGGAGAGCGTTTAAACGCCTTGCTATACATCTTTAACAATTGCAGTAGAATAGCGTGAGCCCCGACGATGGACGCACGTAACTTTACCTACATGTTCTACGGCTTTCTAGCCGCTTGGCTGATCCTTATCGTCTACGTTGTGTCACTCGCCGCGCGGGAGCGGCGGATTCAAAAGCGCATCGAAGACGTCCGCCGATTAGTGGAAGACCGAGAAAGGAGATAGCAGAAATGAACCGACGTCGTGCCCTGCAGGCTGTCGCTGCCGGAGCTATGTTGCCGCTGGCGCAACGGCAGGCCGCTGCCCAGGCTCAGGCGGCCCGCGCTGTAAGGGCCATGCCCTCCCCGAAGATCAAGGATCTGCAGGTGATCGCGACTGCCCCGGCAGGCTTGCGTCTGGTGGTGATCAAGATCCTGACTGACCAGGACGGCCTGTACGGCTATGGGTGCGCCACTTACACACAACGCGCCGAGCTCGTGGTCGCCGCCGCCGAACGGTATTTAAAGCCTTTTCTCATCGGAAAGCACGCCGACCGGATCGACGACATCTGGCAGGCCTGCTACAACTCGTCCTACTGGCGCAACGGGCCGGTGCTGAACAACGCAATCAGCGGCGTGGACATGGCGCTATGGGATATCAAGGGGCGCCAGGCAGGGATGCCTGTCTACCAACTGCTGGGCGGCAAGTGCCGTGAAGCGGCGGACTGCTACGGCCACGCAAGCGGTCCTGACATTCCCGACGTGATTGAAAGCGCGAAGCGCTACATCGCGCAGGGATTCCGGCACGTCCGGGTCCAGGTGGGCATCCCGGGAATGGCGGGCTACGGTTCGAGCCGGGGCGGCGCTACCGTCAAGGCGCTCCATGACAAACCCGTCTTCGAGCCTGCCGCCTATATCCGCCGCGCCCTGAAGCTCTTCGAGGCATGCCGCAAGGAGCTCGGCGACGAGATTGAACTGCTGCACGACGTGCACGAGCGGATCGCGCCCACGCAGGCGCTGCAGTTCTGCAGGGATGTGGAGCAGTTTAAGCTCTTCTTCCTCGAAGATCCCGTTTCGCCGGAAGATATCGGCTGGTTCCGCATTATCCGGCAGCAAAGCACAACGCCCCTCGCAATGGGCGAACTGTTCAACAGCCCGCACGAGTGGACGCCCCTCATCACGGAACGGCTCATTGATTACATCCGCGTGCACGTTTCCCAGGCAGGAGGACTGACGCCCTGCCGCAAGATGGCCGCGATCGCCGAAGCGTTCGGAGTCCGGACGGCATGGCATGGTCCCGGCGACGTTTCCCCCATCGGACATGCCTGCAACATCGCCCTCGACCTGGCGTGCTGGAACTTCGGAATCCAGGAATACTCGCCCTTCAACGAGCGGGTCCAGGAGGTCTTCCACGGCTGCCCGCAGATGAAGGACGGCTACCTGTATGCGAATGAGGCGCCGGGCTGGGGCATTGAGGTGGATGAGAAGGCAGCGAAGAAGTACCCGTTCGGCAGCTTCGAGCGCGGCGAGAGGCAGTTGTACAACGGCGGCTGGGGCGAGATCCGCAAACGCGACGGCACGATCATCAAGCAGTAACGTCCTTTCCGGCAGCGCGGTATGATACGGGGCATCGTGGTTCCGCTCCTGTTAGCCGCGCTGCTCGCCTCAACCGCAGCAGCTCAAACGGACGCCGAGAAAGCCTTCCGGACTGGCGCCGCGCTCTTCGAGGGCGGCAAAATCCGCGAGTCGATTCCTCATTTCGAGACTGCAGTCCGGTTGTCCCCCGATACGCTTTCCTACGTCAAGGCGCTCGGCGTCGCATATGCAGCGCTCGGGGAGTACGAGCTCGCGGAGCCATTCCTCGGGCATGCCTGCCAGCTCGATCCGAAGCTGGAGCATGCCTGCTACTACCACGGCAGAACTCTCTACGCGCTCAATCGATTTGAACCGGCGATCGCGTCCCTGCAAGCGGGTTTGCGGTACGACGCCAGGCCGTGGAGGATTCATCTCGCCCTGGCGCAGGCAATGGAGGCGCTGGGCAGAGTCGAGCCTGCAGAGCGGCACTTCCGACAGTCGGTGCGCGAGTGCAAAAATCAGGCGCGCCCGGAGGATGATCCGAGAATTCACTACGGGGTGTTTTTGTTCCGGCAGGCAAGGACCGAAGAAGCGCTGCAGCAGTTTCGAGACGCTGTAAAAGCTCAGCCTTCCTCCGCGCGCGCCCACTTTGAACTCGGCCGCGCTCTGGCGCAACTTGCGAAACCTGAGGACGCCGCCAGGAGCCTGAAACGCGCGGTGGACCTGGATCCAAAGTACGCCGCCGCCCACCTGCTTCTCGGCAAGGTGTACCGGCAGTTGGGGCAGCACGATATAGCCGACAAGCACACGCGCCTGGGCCAGGCTGCGGAACAGCAGGGCTGGCTTACTGCTCCGGCTCGGTCACGTTGACGTAGCGGTCAACGCTGACGTTGGTCAGCCGTTGCACCACGCCGCTCGGCCAGCGGATCTCCACTTCCTTCACGACATCGTCCTTCCCAAGACCGAAATGCACTGTGCGGTCGCTCGAACTCGCGTAGCCGACCGACGTGGTACACATGTTCCACTGAGTTCCGGAAGCGGTGCTCACCTTCACTTTCGCCCCGATCCCATCGCGGTTGCTCCTGGTTCCGCGCAGCCGAAACGCGAGCCAGTGATTCCCTTCCCCGGACCGGTTTAGAAGTATGGCCGCTTCGTCCTGAATCCGTGACACAACAACATCCACGCGGCCGTCTCCATCGAAGTCGCCGAACGCCGCCCCCCGATGCAATCCCGCCTTACCCAGCTCGACCAGCTCGAACTTCCCGTTCGCGAGGTTCAGGAAGATTGTGCTGGCCAGCCTGCTCTTTCGACTTGAGAACAACTCGGTGTTATCCTGCACGTCCCCATTCGCAGTGAAGATGTCCTTCCAGCCGTCGTTGTCGAAATCGTAGATACCCGTCCCCCAACCGCTGAGGGGAAGACTCAGAGCCCCCAGCCTGCTGGGGTAAGTGACGTCGGCGAAGAGTCCTTTCCCGAGATTCCGGAATAGCGGAAAGGTTTCGTTGGAGAGGGCGGTGATGAAGAGATCTTCCCTGCCGTCGTTATCGACATCTCGGAAATCGACGCCCATCGAAGAAATCGTGCGGCCGTCGTCGTTGTACCCGACGCCCGCTTCCAGCGCGACCTCACGAAAGGTCTGGCCGCCTTCGTTCCGAAACAGGAAATTGGGGACGGTGTCGTTGGTGACGAAGACATCGAGGTCCCCGTCCTCGTCGTAGTCGGCGAATGCGACCCCCATGCCTTTTCCGACATGAGAGCCAATCCCGGACGGACCTGAGACATTCGAAAAGGTGCCATCGCCGTTATTGCGATAGAGGGCGTTCGGCAAGCCTTCATAGAACCTTGGATGACAGTAGGTCCTGTACGTC
>JADGHK010000108.1 GCA_019686145.1 Bryobacteraceae bacterium
CGCGGCGCTTGAAAATCAGCAGCTTTTCGACGCTCTCGCCGAGGAGGAAGCTCTTCGTGAAGTGCTTGCGGATCCAGCCGTTCGCCGCCAGTTATTGAATGCGCTGTCGGAAGACGGCCAGAAGCCATTCCTGATCCCGTGGCTGCGGCCCCGGTTCGTCCTGGCCGCAAGCCTGATCGTCACGGCTCTTACAACCTTCGTTGTTCTGGACCGTGTACGGAATTCTCCGCAGGAAACCCAGGTCGCGGATGTGCGGATGGCTGCACCGAAAACCGAGCCGCCGGTTGAATCGAGTGACAGTGGAAAGGAACGCCAGCAGAAAACAACTGCTGCCGCAAAGCCTCCTGGAACGCTCCCGCTCCGCGCAGGCCGGCGGCCAGAAGGGGCAACGCCGCTGATGGACACAGCGGCTGCGCCGGAAGCCGCAGCCTTGTCGGCGCCCGCCGAGGCCTTCCGGGCACAGCCCCGGCAGGTACAGCCTCAGCAGATGACAGTCCGGTACACGCTCGCTGTGGTGCGCCGGGACGGCAGGCTGGAGCCTCTTAAGGATCAGTCGAAGCCGGCCGGCGCCCTGCATCTCACCGTTGAGGTAAATCCTCCTGGCTACATTTACGTCCTGAGCACGGGCTCGAACGGGACATTCCTGGTAACGCCGGTATCCAGCCTCGTCGGCCCGGGTGGTACACGGCAGGCGTCCTACTCGCTGCAGGAGGGCTCTGCCGGATCGATCCACGTGTACTTCTCGTGCACCGCCGAATCGGACCCTCACACCCTGCTGTCCCGTCACCCGGAACCCTCCGGCCGTCCGGCCGCCATTGGCCAGGCGTGGCAGCTTTCCGCTCCGGCCGACACACAATTGCTGCACATCGCGATTCCCCTTCGCTGATCGTTGAATCTCCGCTGAAAGGAATGTTCCGAGCGAGACATTTCGAGCGGTTCGTGAAGCCGCCCAATTTCCCCCGTGCGCTACAATTTTCGTGCATGTTTCGGAAGGTACTGGTAGCGAATCGCGGCGAGATTGCGGTGCGGATCATTCGTGCGCTACGCGAAATGGGCATCACGAGTGTGGCCGCATACTCTGATGCGGACCGGGCGTCGCTTGCAGTGCGAATGGCGGATGGAGCAATCCACATCGGCCCTGCGGCCTCGAGCGAGAGCTATTTGAACATTCCCCGGATCCTGGAAGCGGCCCGTGCTTGCGGCGCCGATGCCATACATCCCGGATACGGCTTTTTGAGTGAAAGCGCCGATTTCGCTGCTGCCTGCGAGACGGCTGGCATTACATTCATCGGCCCCTCGGCTGAATCCATCCGGCAGATGGGATCGAAGACGGCTGCCCGCCGGAAGGCAAAGGCGGCCGGGGCGCCGGTCATCCCCGGGACAGAGGAGCCGGTGCGCGATCCGGCTGAAGCACGCCGAATCGCCGCCATGCTCGGATATCCGGTGCTCCTGAAGGCCGCAGCCGGTGGCGGGGGCAAGGGAATGCGCCGGGTTGACCGGGAAGAGGAACTTGCCTCCGCCCTGCGCGACGCTGCCAGTGAAGCAGAGCGAGCCTTTCACGATGCTTCCGTCTATATCGAGAAGCTGATCGAGAGGCCCCGCCACATCGAGATCCAGGTTCTCGGAGACCGCTTCGGCAACCTGATCCATCTTGGCGAACGGGAATGCTCCCTGCAGCGCCGGCATCAGAAGGTAATCGAAGAGTGCCCCTCACCGCTCATGATTAAGCACCCGGAACTGCGTCAGAAGATGGGGGAAGCGGCGCTATTCGCTGCCCGTGCCGTAGGTTACTACAACGCGGGCACGGTCGAGTTCCTGGTCGATGAGAACAACAACTTTTACTTCCTGGAGATGAACACTCGACTTCAGGTGGAGCATCCGGTCACGGAACTCGCCACCGGGCTGGATCTGGTGCAGTGGCAGATTCGAATAGCGGCAGGCGAGCGGCTCCCGATCCGTCAGGAGGACATTACGTGGCGCGGCTCTGCCATGGAGTGCCGCATCTACGCCGAAGACCCCGATAACGGATTCCTTCCTTCGCCTGGCCGCATCGCGCAGCTCTCTATGCCGCATGGACCGGGAGTCCGGCTCGACTCCGGCATCTTCGAAGGCTGGACGGTACCCGTGGAGTATGACCCGTTGCTAGCCAAGCTCGCTGTCTGGGCGCCCGATCGCCGGGCCGCCATTGATCGAATGCTCCGGGCGCTCGACGAATGCCATATCGCGGGTGTCAAGACCAACATCTCCTTCTTCCGGGAAATTCTGGCGGACGTCTGCTTCCGGCAGGGTACGCTTCACACAGACTTCATTGAGGGCTTCTTTAAGCGGCGGCACGGCGCGACGGGAAGCAGGGCTGATGCCGACCGGGAAGCGATTGCGGCCTTAGTTGCCGCCATCCGATCAATGGAGACACGTCCTCCGGCGCCTGCCTCGCCGCCCGTGCAAAGTAATTGGCGGATCGCTGGCCGTCAGGAGATGTTCCGATGAAGTTCGACATTCGCCTTGGTGACAAGGATGGTCACCTGGAGCTTCAGCAGAAGGGCGGCGATTGGACGTTTCGCGCTGACTGGGCAGGCGAGGAGAGCCGGGAGGGAACCGCTTCTGTTCTCGAGGTAGAGCCCGGAGTCTACTCCGTCCTCGCAAATGGCCGCAGTTTCGAGGTGAGGATCATCCAGCGAGACCACCACTGGCTCGTCGACGTCGACGGGCGTGAGTATCCAATTGAAGTCCTTGATCCGAGATCCAGGCGGGGCCGGAAAGCGGGCGCCGTTCTCGACGGCAGGCAGAATGTGACGGCGCCCATGCCGGGCAAGGTCGTCAGGGTGCTCGTGGCGCAAGGAGATTCGGTGCAGGCGGGGCAGGGCCTCGTCGTCGTTGAGGCGATGAAGATGCAGAATGAACTGCGGGCGCCGCGCGACGGCGTTGTTGTTCAGTTGTCCGCGCGCGAGGGAGCGGCCGTCGCAGCCGGAGAAGTCCTCGTCACGATCGAATAACGACGAGCGCGCGATAATAGGAACTTACGATGGGAAGTAATGTGTGTCCGAAGTGCGGAGGTACCGGCTGGAAGATCATCGAGCGCCATGGGCTATCCGGGGCGGAGCGGTGCGACTGCGCTTTCGAGGAAAGAACACGCTATCTGGAGGAGCGCGCCAACATCCCGATCAACTACGCGAAGGCCTCCTTTGACAATTTCTCGCTGCCGCAGGACAACCAGATTGCACGGCGCGGTCTCGCCGACGTGCTGCTTCTCGTGAAGGGGTACACGCGCGAATTTCCAAATGGGGATAAACCGGGCCTCCTGCTGATCGGGGATCCCGGCACAGGCAAGACGCATCTGGCCGTTGCCGCGCTGCGCATTCTGATCGCCCGGGGCTTTGAAGGCCTCTTCTTTGACTACCTCAATCTTCTGGATCGCATCCGGTCCAGCTATAACGAGGCTGGCCAGTACTGCGACAAGGAAGCTTACCGCTCGGCTCTTGAGGTTGAGGTCCTGCTGCTCGACGACCTCGGATCGCAAAGGATCACGGACTGGACGGAGGACACGATCAACTCCATCATCACCTACCGCTGCAACCACCGGAAACCGCTGATTGCCACCACGAACTTGCCCGATCCGGATGCAGGCGGCGTGCTCATGGAGCGATCTTCGAGCCTTCCGGGCAAGGTGGAGTACAGGACGACACTGGCTGAGCGCATCGGCGCGCGAGCGCGATCGAGGCTCTTTGAAATGTGCCGCGTTGTGCGGATGCCGCAAGTTCAGGATTACCGCATCCGCACGGCTCGCTGACTTAAGTGTCAGGCGCTGGCTGTTTTCTCTTCAGCCTCGGGGGGCTCATCCGCGCTTGGTCCGTAAATCGACGGAACGGAAGCGCCCATCAAACGCAGGTAGACCGAGAGCTGACCGCGGTGATGAATCATGTGCGCCGTACTCATGAGGAGATACTCAATTGCCGGGCGCTGAAAGACGGCGAAGGAAACGATTTCGCTCCAGCCTCGGCTGGCAAATTCTTCAGGCGATCGATTGCTTTCTTTGCTTCCGCAGCATGCCAGGCAACGATGTCAGCCGGCGTCTTGACCGATTCGGGCTGTTCCATCAGCTTGACCTTAAACTGCCCGTCGGCGATTCCATTCAAGAAGAAAACCTCGGCGCTAGCGACGTGCCAGGTAAGCTGAGCAGCCGTCATGCTTTTGGGATGCGGAGTAAAATCCATTTTATCCGCGGGGACTGCTGCCAGAACACGTCGGGTCGTCTCGGCTTCGCGTTCTGCGGTGCTGATCAGGAACTGGGCAATGGTAGAGGCTTGTTCTGGTGCCATGGATTATGCTCCTTGAGCAGGATAGCATCCCGGTATCTGTGACCTCCTCGGTTATAGTGGTGGTGAAGGATGTCTCCCTCACGCAATCCGGCGCAGGCGCTGGTTCTGTTCGACATTGACGGCACATTAATCCGCCGCTCGGGACCGCATCATCGCGAGGTTCTGGTGGAGGCTGTCCGGCGTGTCACTGGCATCCAGGCGAGCATCGATGGCATTCCGGTGCAGGGCATGCTGGACCGGGATATCATCGCTCAGATGATGAGGAATGCCGGTGCGTCGACTCGAACCATTCGTGCCGCAATGCCGGAAATCGTCCGGCGTGCGCAGTCGATGTATGTACGCCGCTGCCCTGATCTCCGGCGCAAGGTTTGCCCTGGAGTACGCACCGTCCTGGCCCGGCTCACGAGGAGGGCAGTGCCGCTCGGGCTCGTTACCGGCAATCTCACGCGGATCGGCTGGAAGAAGATGGAGCATGCGGGGCTTCGCTCTTACTTCCGCTTCGGTGCTTTCGCGGAACTGGCGCGAGACCGCGCAGGCTTAGTCCGCATCGCCATTGGAGAAGCACGGCGCCAGGGATGGATTCATGCGAAAAGCCGGATCACCCTGATCGGAGATCACCCGAACGACATCCACGCGGCCCGGCGAAACGGAATCTGCGCTGTCGCCGTCGCCACAGGCTTGTCGAGCGAGCCGGAGCTCGCAGCGCACGCGCCCGATCTCGTGCTGCCCGATCTTCGATCTCTCAAACTCGAAATGCTCCTTGAGTAAACGTAATGCAGCCTCAATCGCTTTCGGTAAAGCGTGCTCAGGTCGAATTCCATAACTTTGCCTCGCTCGGAGAGCCCGAGCGGGCGATGGCGGCCTACCTTGAGGAGAATCTCCGGCGCAGCGGGTTCATCCGGAACCATCTTTCGTTCATCGGCCCGATGACGCCGTTTCTCGAGATTGGCGCGAATGCCGGCCACACCAGCTACATGCTGGTCAATGAGTTCGGAGCCGATGGCTTTGCGCTCGATCTTTCGGCCGATGCTCTTCGCCATGGCATTGCGCTGATGGACAAGTGGCAGCTCCAGCGTGCGCCAATCCGTATTGCGGGCGACGCGGTGAACCTGCCCTTTGCCGATGGCTCGCTCCGCTGTGTCCTCGCTTTCCAGATGCTCAGCCAGTTCATGGATATTGAGAGCGTCTTTCTGGAAGTGAAGCGCGTGCTGGCTCCCGGCGGCGTTTTCCTGTTTGCGGAGGAGCCTCTGCGGCGGGCCCTGTCGCTCCGGCTCTATCGATGCCCGTACTACAACGCGATGAAGCCCTGGGAGCGGAAGCTCTACGATTGGGGCCTGCTCGGTTACCTGGTGCAGGACGTAATCGGTGCGCACCAGGAAGAGAGCTTCGGCATCCGGCAGAACCACACCATGGGACTGACCGATTGGGACGCGCTGATCCGGAAGCATTTCGTCGCGCATGAATACGAGGTTTTCGTCCCCCAGCGCGGATGGGGAGAGCGTGTGATGAAGCGCATTGCCCGCCGCCTTGACCGCCACGGCTCGGACTGGGTTCCCGCCCGCCTGCTGGGTGGAACCTTGGCGGCCGTTTGCCGCAAGGAGGGAACAAGCGAGGTTAGCGGCTCAATGGAACGCTTCGAGTCCTACTTGCGCTGCCCGGACTGCCACGCATCGCTCAAACGGGATATCGAGGACGTTCTTCGGTGTGTCTCATGCGGCTATAGCGCCCCGAACGAGGGCGGCGTCTTCAACCTCCTCCCGTCGCGCGAACGTGCTGAGCTTTACCCTGGCGACCGCGAGGACTTGATCGACTTTTGCCTGCCGAACCACGAGTCACGGCTTCTCGAAGGATGGCACGGACTGGAAGGCATTTTTGGCAATAAGTACCGCTGGATCGGCGCACGTGCTGCTGCGGTTCTCAAGCGGGTGAACTCAGGTCCGCAACGCATCCGCGTTCGTGGGCATGCGCACGAGCGTCTCTTCGAGCAGGGCAAACCCGTGCGCATTACGGTGCTGGCGAACAACGAGAAAGTAGGAGAGTGGACGCTCGACCGCACCGGCCTTTTCGTGCTTGAGGCGAATCTGCCGTTCGCGGATCAGTACCGGATCGACGTACTGGCCTCGCCAACCTGGTATGCGCCGGGAGATGGCCGCGAGCTGTCCGTAAACCTTTCCCTCCTGCGGTTGATTCCTGGCGAAGACTAGCGTTGCCTCTCTTCTCAATGCACTTACCGGAACGTGCGAAGTTCAGGGTCGCGCAAGTGCGGTATGGCGTTGAAGCTAAGCAGGGAGAGCGAGCCATTCTTCCTCGTCAGTACAGTGATCGCAGTATTGTATAAGGCCCCGGCGAGCTGCAGCGTGCGAGCGGAATCGAGGTTGAGGATTCTGCTCACCCAGATCGCTGCCGGTGTCGCTGACGTGAAGATCGCGATCGGTACGCCGTCGCCGGGTCGGCAGAGTCTCTCTTCGCAGCTCTGCACCCTCTGGCGGAAGCCGTTCCACGATTCACAGTTGACATCGTAGCGGCCCTCGACCCAGGCACGCATTACCGCAACATCGCAGCGGGTCCATTTGCGGTGGATTGGCGCGGCGGAGTCACCCTTGCTTGCCTGGATGATCTTCTGCAATTCCGCGTACTCCCGGCGGAAGACCTCGTCATCGTGGCAGAGCCTTGGGGCGATTTCCCGGAACGTCGCGTCCAGATCGAACTCGGTCCATGCCGGGTCGACTTGCACTTCAGGAACCTGAATGCCGGCCTCATTGAACACCCGGCATACTGCGGCTGCGGTCTCGCGCTGCCGATGCAGTTCTCCGGCGTAGATGGCCCCGAAGCGCAATCCCTCAGCAGCCAGATGCTCACCCAGCAAGCGAGCCTGTCTTAGACCGAGCTCAGAGAGTGTGTCGTAATTGTCTCGAGTACCCGCCTGTCCGTGGCGGAAGATCCATACGTCGCTCAACTGCCCTCTCGGCGGCTGATGCCGCTGAACACAATCAAAACTTCATAGTACGCTATCCGGCTTGTACCGCACTCTGTGTAAGGCCTGCACGCTGACGTTGCTTCCGTTGTTTG
>JADGHK010000109.1 GCA_019686145.1 Bryobacteraceae bacterium
ACAAAGCGATGCGCCATCTGGGCCAGTATGAAGTCGTCTTTGCGACGGAGGAGGCGCCGGCGCGCGCGGCCGCGCCTCAGGCTTCTCCGGTCGACAGCGCTCCGCCGACTGCTCCCCCGGAAGCGCAAGTGCCCGTCCCGTGGGGCAGCTTTTTGCAGGAAATTGCGGAGCTCCGCAGGCAGGTGGAGAGAATGGCTGGAGCGATCCACCGTCCGGCGCCCGTCACGCCGGCCTTGCAAAACCCCGAGATCCGCCGAATCAGCATGCTGCTGGCGGAACAAGGCTTCGAGGGAGACGTCATCGACCAGCTCCTGCAGCGCGTTCAATCGAAGATGGGCGAGCGGAGCTTTGAGCGGTACTCTCAGGCCGATGTTGTCCGGCTGCAGGAGCTCGTTACCGAAGAGATTGCGTCGTCGATCTCTGTGACTGATCCTCTCGACAGCAGCTCCGGCAATGGGCGGCGGATCGTAGCGCTGGTCGGCCCTCCGGGGGCGGGAAAGACGACGACACTCGCCAAGCTCGCCGCGACGTACGGCTTCCGTGCCAGGAGACCGACGCAGATCCTGTCGATTGACACGATGCGGATTGCCGCTGTCGAGCAGATGCGAACCTACGCGGCGATTCTGGGTTTTGGTTTCACTGCGGTCGAGACGCCGTGGGCGCTGGGGCAAGCGATCCAGGAACACGAGAGCAAGAGCCTTATCCTCATTGATACGCCGGGATACGCCTCAAGGGATATGCAGGAAGCGGAGCTACTGGCCGATTATCTCTCCAGCCGGGACGATATTGACGTGAACCTCGTCCTGCCGGCATCGATGAAGCCTGCTGATTTGCTTCGGGCAGTGGATCGATTTCGAATGTTCCGGCCGAACGGGCTCATATTCACTCAACTGGACGAGACGGATTCTCATGGTTCCATTCTGAACACCTGCATACGGACTGGCCTGCCGGTTGCGTATCTGAGCGGCGGTCCGGCAGTTCCTGAGGATCTCGAGCCCGCAACGAAGCGGCGGCTTGTAGGACTGGTGTTGGATTTTGGAGCGAGCGCGGCCGTGGCTGCATAACGTTGCGCGGCCGGAAAGCGAAGGCGTAGGAGCAATGCATCCTTACCAGGCAACGGAAATGGTGACCGCCGAGGAGCGCGAGAGGTTGATTCTCGAGCACCTGCCTCAGGTTCGCTTGATTGCGAAGAGAATCCACGAACGGCTTCCGGAGAGCGTAAACCTGGAAGATCTCATTTCGACAGGAATCATCGGTCTCATTTCCGCGATTGACCGGTTCGACCCGGGCCACAACGTGAAGCTGAAAACGTATGCGGAGTACAAGATCCGCGGGGCAATCCTTGACAGCCTGCGCGGGCTCGACTGGGCTCCGCGGCAGCAGCGCAAGCGCACAAAGCAGATTGAGTCGGCGATCAGCGCGGCGGAGCAGCGGCTGCACCGGATGCCCACTGAGGAAGAGATTGCTGCTGAGCTGAATCTGTCGGTCAGCGAGTATCACGAGTGGCTGGTAGAGGTGCAGGGGATCAACCTGGGCAGCCTGGAGTCGGCGTGGCGCGAAGACGATGGGCGGGACTTGCTGCGATACGTGGCCGATTCGGAGGACCAGTGGCCGTCCCGGCTGCTTGAGCGCTCCGAATTGGAGCGGCTGCTGGCTGAAGCGATCGAGAAAATGCCTCGCGTCGAGCGGCTCGTACTCAGCCTCTACTACAAGGAAGAGCTGACGCTAAGAGAGATCGCCAAGGTAATCAAAGTTCACGAGTCTCGCGTGTCGCAGCTGAAGTCCCAGGCGATTATGCGGTTGCGAGCTTATCTGAAGAAGAGGTGGCCGTGCGATCGGGGGATCTAGAGGCTTGGCTTCTCTCGGAGTGGATTCGCAGTTTCAGCCAGTGCCTGCAATCCATGACGGGCGATCTGCCCAAGGTCGAGGCAGCGACGCGCGGGGAGACGCCGGACGGCCAGTTATGGTGGCAGCAGAACTTCTCGCTTCATCCTTCGGCAAATGTCTGGGTTGGCGCACCGAATGAATCCTGGTCCCATATTGGAACCCGGGCGATGCACGCGGCGGGCATCGAGGAGCCGGGTGAAGAAGACATTAAGGGCACGTATCAGGAGATCCTCTCGCAGACGCTTGCAGGCCTTGCTCAGGCTATCGGCAACCGGCTGAACCAGGAGGTTACCTGCACAGACGGCGGGTATGCCGAAAGCGTCCCAGAGATTCCTCTCACGGTCGTTGAAGTGGTCTTCCCCGGCGCCCCGGAACTGGCGCTATGGGTCGGTTTCAGTGACGCCCTTTTCGATGCGCTGGTTCGCGGAGAAGCCGGTCACGGAGCCGTTGACAACGCGGAGAAGGAAGCATCGGGATCGGTGATTGCGGAGAAATCAAAGACGCTCGACCTCCTGCTCGAAGTGGAGTTGCCGGTCAGCGTCTCTTTCGGCCGGACCCAGCTTCGGCTCAAGGATGTCATTAAGCTGACGACGGGCTCGATCGTGGAATTGAACCGAAGCGTCTCTGAGCCGGTCGAGGTCATTGTGAACAATTGCGTCATTGCGCGCGGCGAGGTCGTTGTGATCGAGGGCCACTACGGTGTTCGCATTCAACGGATCGTCAGCCGTCAGGAGAGACTGCGCACGCTCAGCTAGGGATCAGGGGTAACGGATGGACTGGATCATCTCGCCGATCGGCCACTACGTCTTGCTGACGCTCGGCATCGCGGCATGCCTATATCAGTTTGTGACTCTGAAGCGGGAAGTGTATCGCGAACGCCAGAAAGGGGCAGAGGAGAGGAGGAAGCTGGAGGAGGCTCTGGCCCGGATGCGCAGCGAGCTTGACGCACTTCGCGAGAACCCTCCCGAAGCCGAGCAGCCGGTAATACCGTTCAGCCAGTCGATGAACCTGAGCAAGCGAAGCCGCGTGCTTCGGATGCATCGCCGTGGAAGCCGCCCGGATCAGATCGCGGCGGCGCTGAGCCTGCCCCGAAACGAAGTCGACCTGCTGCTCAAGGTTCATCAAAACGTTGCAAACGAAACCTAGGATCCGCTAAAGCTTCGTGCTGCGGGCTGTGCCTTTGCCAAACCGGCGGCTGCCAGAGGCATCCTCGTCCACAGTCACGGAAAGCGTCGTTTCACGCTTTTCCCGGACGACTACGATCGGAATCGTTTTCTTGTCGGCGAGTCCTCGAAGGGCCGCGGAGATGTCCCGCGGCGTCGCTACCTTTGTGTCATTCACCCGGACGATGACATCCCCAGCGCGGATTCCGGCACGATCGGCTGCCGAATCTTTGATCACGGAGCGCACGAGCACGCCTTCCTTCACGCCGAAGAACTCTGCGAGCTGGGAATCGACCGACTCCGCCTCCACGCCAAGACGAGCGCTACGCCAGGCCATCAGAGCTTTGGGTACGTCGGGAATCACGATCTCGGGAAACTCGCCGCGCGGCATCACCCGTACCCAATCCCCTTCGCGGGGAATCATGATCGCCTGACGGGTTCCAATCTGGGCTGTGACCTTGGAGGTTGTCCCGTTTCGGCTAATGACCATTTGCACGTTCCGGCCGGGGGGAGTCTCTCGCACCAGGCGTACAAACTGCTCGGTCCCCTCGACCCGCTGCCCCTGGTATTCCAGCACCACATCGCCGACTTTCAAGCCAGCCTTCTCGGCCGGGCTGCCGGGCTCCACCCGAGTGATCTCTACGCCGCGCTCCTCCTTCAAGTTCAGCTGTTTGCTGCGTTCGGCATCGATCTCTGCGACCCCTACGCCGAGAAAACTGCCGCTTCCAGCAATTCGAATTTCCCACGGGTCGGGGAAGTGATGAGGGATGGGGCCGATCATGATCTGCCCGTGGAGCGCGGCAGTTCCCGCAACCATCGCCAGCGCCGCCAGAGCGGAGGCCCTGCGGCAGGAACGAAGATACCCTGGTTTCATATCAAAGCCTTTCGAAAACTACTTCTGACGCCGCAGGTAAACCGAGCCGCCCGCCGCTGAAACCCGCAGCAGCGGACCGCCGCCGTTCAAGGCTCCTTCGGCGATGACCGGAGCGGAGCACGGCAGGGTTTCCTTCCGGACGCGAATTTCGGAGAAGTCGGAGACGACGCGTCCGCCGCTGCACGCCGGATCCGTCTGTGCCCAAACTCTCACTGCTAAGTTGGACGGGATGGTTACGATAATGTCACCGCTGCCCGTGTTGAGCACGGAGTCTTCCAGCTTTCCGTCCGCGGTCAGGCTGGCAAGGATAGTGCCGAGCGAGGTTGACGCCCGAAGGGCTCCGGTGACGTCACGAAGGCGGATTGGACCGGCTCCGGATTCGCAGCGGACGTTGCTCGTTGATCCAATCTGGATCGAGCCCCCGCCGGTTTCAGCGATTACAGGACCGCCCGCCTGCCGTACTTCAATGAGCCCTCCCGCCGATTTCGCCACGACGGAATGGGTCGCTTTCTCCACCTGGATGTTCCCGGCGGTTGAAGCGCGCACGGGTGCGCGCGCCTCGCGAATGAAGATCTCACCGCCCGCAGATTCGAGCCAAGCCTCGCCGTCAACCCGTTCGACGCGAATCGACCCTCCCCCCGAGAGGCAGCGGACCGATCCTCCGATCCATCCAAGCTGAATGTCGCCTCCGCCGCTACGGGCCGAAGCATTTCCACCGATCTTATCGAGCACAATCTGGCCGCCGCTCGTATCGGCGCCAACGGTTCCGTCCAGATTGTAGCCCTCTACCGCGCCGCCCTGATTTTCGATGATCACCTGCTTCAGGCTGCGGGGGACTTTCACTTGGAGTTCAGGCGAGGGGTGGTTGGAGTCCGGGGCGACGACGATCAGGTAAGCCCACTCGCCAACGCTCTTCGTTTTGATCGTGTAGCGCTCGAAGGCCAGGCGCGCTTCTTCTTCGGTGCGGGTCTTGGCGCGCTTCGTCAGAACGAAGGCGACGTTTTCCCGATCCTCTCCGCGAACCACTGCCCGGCCGCGGGTCGTCAGCTTCAGGCGGCCGGACTTAGGAAGGCTCAGATTTCCGGACAGCGTCTGGACCCAATAATATCCCTCCCGTTTCAGCCCACCTGTGGTCTGCCCAAACGCGACAGCCACGGTCAGCGGAAGGACCCATCCGCTGCGATACATCTCAGAACGTCTCCACGGAAGCGTTCATTTCCCGGAGAGCCCGCTGCATCCGCAGCCGAATATAGTTGTTGCTCTCCGTGCGCATGGATTCCTGCAACACTCCGATTGTGTCGATGCCCTTGTGCTGAATCAGCAGATCGATCGCCCGAGTCCGCACTCCCGGGTTCTCATCCGTCAGCAGCACGTCGGCCAGAACCTTCCGCGTCGCAGAGTCTCCCGCAAATGCCGCCAGGCCTTCGATCGCCTTCAGCCGGACGCCGGCATTCGTGTCATTCCGCAGAGCATGGAGCAACGCCTGCCGCACATCCTCGGCATCGGCGCTCTTTCTGAGGATCTCCATGGTTTCGACGCGCAGACCGGGATTGGCCGGATCGGTGGCGGCGCTAAACAGAAGCTGGCGGATCCGGTTATCGTCAATATTCCCCCTCAGCACACGCTGGCGGGTCTCATCGAGCACAATGCGAACGCCGCCGGCGGGATCGGGAGTAACCTGACGGACACGGGAGACGACGCCTTCCGCGCGGCTCTGGCCAAGCGGGGTTAGAATCCCGTCAGGGTAGAACTCGGTGAAGCGGGCGCCGAAGAATCCCAGAGCGACGAGCGCTACTGCGCCCAGCGGTTTCAGGGCGGGGCCGAGAGCCGCCGGCAACTGCCAGATGCGCCGCCAGATGGATGCCCGGCCCAAGGGTGTGGCGGCGCGGATCGTGCTGCGAAGATCGTTCCGGCATTGCACCAACAGACCCGCGGGAACTTCTGCTTCCATGTCGTCGAACAGGCGATGCATCGCCCGCTCGCGCTCCATGGCAGAACGGCAGCTGGCGCAGTCCTCCAGATGCTGTTGCAGGAGCTCTTCCGCCTCGAGCGACAGTTCGTCGTAGAGGAAGAGGATCAGATCGCGCTGCGCCTTTTCGCAGTTCATATGAAATCTCCCAAGGCGGCCCGCATCTTCTGAGTTGCCCGGAACAGGCAGTTCTTCGCTGCCTCCTCAGTCGTTCCCAGAACTTCACCGATCGCTTTGAGCCGCATTCCCTGATAGTGCCGCATCTCGAAGACCATGCGTTCGCGCGGCGTCAGGGCGCCAAGCACTGCCTCAATCCTGCCACGCAGCTGGCGGCTCAGCAGCCGGCGCTGGGGGTCTCCGTCGACGCGATCTTCCTGCATGGTTTCGATGCGGTCCACCGGGCCATCGGCGGTCTCTACGACGGTTGGCTCCTCGCGGCGCACTTTGCGCTTCCGCAGATGATCGAGGCACAGGTTCGTTACGATCCGGTAAAGCCAGGTATGGAAGCTGCAGTCGAAGCGAAAGTGATCGAGGTTGCGGTAGACCCTGAGGAACGCCTCCTGGTAGACGTCATACGCGTCCTCAGGCGACCGCAAGAGGTTCATTGCGAGCCGCAGCACGCTTTGGTCATAGGAACGGACCAGGCGCTCGAACGCGTTCTGGTCTCCGCGCTGCGCGGCCTGGATCAGTGAGATCTCGTCCATCGGCTGGGCCAGTTGTGCGCTGACGGCCCGTGCAGCTCCGTTCGTCACCTTTCGATCATCCAGAAATGGTAGACGTACGAAAGAGGAAAAGGTACCGAAACCAATAACCGAAGCGCTGCCGGAACATTTCCCCGGAAGCGCCCGGCTAGTCGATCATTTCCAGGTCGATGCGCTTCTGAGCCGGATCGAGGGCGGCAATACGAAAGCTTCGGATCTGTCCGGGCCGCGGCCCCTCAGGCACGCTTTCCCGCGTCTGCACATCCTTGCCCTGCTTCCACTTGGCTTCAAGCATGGCGGTGAGGGAGTTCAGATCCGCCTTCGAGCGCTCGACGGGAGGCTCGGGCTCTTTCGCAACGGCCTGCAGCTTGCACCAGCCGGAAACCCCTTCACTCAGTTCCACTTTGATGCGATTACCGCTGACGTCGATCACACGGCCGGTGACGGTCTCGCCCACCTGGTGCTCGGCGATATATTTATCGGCGCTGGTCGGCTCCAGTTGCTTCATTCCCAGCCGGATTCTGCGGCGTTCACGGTCGATCTCGAGCACCTGCGCCCGGACTGCCTGTCCCACCGACAAGACTTCCTTCGGGTGATTCAATCGCTTCTCGCGGCTGATGTCCCCGATATGAATCATCCCTTCGACGCCCTCACTGAGGTCGACAAAGGCGCCGAAGGCGGCCAGGCTCGAAACTGTGCCTTCCACCACAGAGCCAACCGGGAACTTCGTCTCCACCTCATCCCACGGATCGCCCAACGCCTG